>JANYFX010000553.1 GCA_025359585.1 Rhizobacter sp.
GCAGTGAGCGCAGCGAACGTAGCGAGTTCTGCGACGGGGCCATGAGACCGAGCATCGCAGGGAAGTCTGCGCGCAGCGCAGACCGCTCCAGCGAAGCGCGTAAGCCTGCCCACACGCGCCTTTGCCGCCCCGAACGTCGAAGGGCATCCCCACTCACTCCGCCGACAACTTCCGATCCTTGATCAGCGCATGCCAGAACTTCGTCTCCGTCTGGACGAACGCTCCCAACGCCGGCCCATCCGTCGGCACCACTTCAAGGCCGAAGTCTTCCAGCCGCGCACGCACTTCCGGCACGTTGATCGCCTTGGTCATTTCGCTGGTGAGCTTGGCCACGATCTCGGGCGGCGTGCCTTTCGGTGCGAACAGACCTTGCCATGCCGTGACCTCGAAACCCTTCAACCCATAGGCCTGCCCGATCTCGTCGAGCGTGGGCACATCGGGCAAGGACGGGATGCGCTTCTTCGACATCACCGCCAGCGCCTTGACCTTGCCGCTCTTGATCTGCGGCAGACCGGCCGCGGTGTCGAGCACCATCATCGGCACCTGGCCGCCGATCACGTCTTGCACCGCCATGGCGGTGCCACGGTAGGGCACGTGCACGACGAAGGTGTTGGTGCGGTCCTTGAACAGCTCCATCGCCAAGTGGTGCGGGCTGCCCACGCCGGGCGAGGCGTAGCTGTACTTGCCGGGGTTCTTCTTCAGCTCTTCGATCAGTTGTTTCGCGCTCGTGAAACCCGAAGCCGGGTTGACTGCAAGGATCAGCGGAAAGCGCGCCATGAATCCGATCGGCGCCAGGTCTTGCGGGTCGTACGGCACCTTCTTGTACATGGCGGTGTGGAACACCATCGCGCCGTTGTCGCCGGTCACGATCGTGTAGCCGTCGGGTGGTGACTTGGCGGCGTTGTCGGTGCCGATCATGCCGGCCGCGCCGGGGCGGTTGTCGATCACGATGGTCTGGCCCAACTGTTTGCCGAGCTGCGGCGCGAGCTGGCGCGCGAGAAAGTCGGAGCCGCCGCCGGCCGGGTAGGCCACGACCCAGCGCACCGGCTTGTTCGGCCAGGCCTGGGCCTGCGCGGTGAGGGGCGCCAGGCCGAGCAAAGTGCCCAGCGCGGCGGTGGTGCAAAGCAGGGCGCGGCGGGTCGCGGTGACGTGGGTCATGGAGGGGCCTTCGGCTTGTGAGATGCGCCATCTTAGCGAGCGGCGCCGCGGCAGGCCGCGGCCGGTGCGATCCGGCAAAGCCCCAATCGGAACGGGGCCAGCCCCTTCGTTACACTGCCGTCGCACCCTTCGCTCACCCCACACCATGGCCGGTCTGACACCTCAAACTCCACAGCCCACTGCGATCACCGTGCACCAGCAATCGCGTGTGCTCGAAGTGGGTTTCTCCGACGGCAAGGAATTTCGCATCCCGTTCGAGCTGATGCGTGTGTATTCGCCGTCGGCCGAAGTGCAAGGCCACGGGCCGGGGCAAGAGGTGCTGCAGACCGGCAAGCGCGAGGTTGGGCTGAACGGGCTGGAGCAGGTCGGCAACTACGCGGTGCAACCGCGTTTTTCAGACGGCCACGACACCGGCATCTTTTCGTGGGACTACCTCTACTTCCTGGGCTCGCAGCAAGACGAACTCTGGCGCAAGTACGAAGAGCGCCTGCTCGCGGCCGGTGCCGACCGCGACACGGCCACCGTGGCCAAAGCCGCGTCGGCCTGCGGCCACAACCACTGACCGAACCACGACCATGAGCGACACCCACTTCGGTTTCCAGACGGTCGACGAGTCGCAGAAGGCCGGCCGCGTGCGCGGCGTGTTCGATTCGGTCGCGGCCAAGTACGACGTGATGAACGACCTGATGTCGATGGGCCTGCACCGCGCGTGGAAGGCCTACACCGTCGCGGTCGCGAACCTTCGCGAAGGCCAGAGCGTGCTCGACATCGCCGGCGGCACCGGCGACCTGGCGCGCGCCTTCGCCGCCAAGGTCGGGACCAGCGGCACCGTCATTCACACCGACATCAACG
>JANYFX010000608.1 GCA_025359585.1 Rhizobacter sp.
GCTCGAACCGGCCGGGCGCGTGCCGCCGCAGCCGGTGCTGCTGGCCGACCGCGTCAGCGTGCGGGTGGTGCCCGGCAGCCTGGGCTGTGACGCGATCCGCTTCGAACGCCTCGTGCGGGCGGGGCGGCACGCGGCGGCGCGCACGCTCTACCGTGGCGAGCTGCTGCCGGGCTTTTACGACGACTGGATCGACGAAGAGCGCCTGCGCCTGTCCTCGCTGCACGACCGGCTGGCCGAAGCGCCCGAACCGCTGCCCGCCGCCGCGGCCCCGGTGCCCCTGGCTTCTGCCAGCGGCGGCACGCGGGTCTTCCTGCCGACCTACCTGACCCGCGTGTTCGGTGCCGACGAACAGGCCGCACGCCTGCGCGGCCTGGTGCTCACGCACCGGCTCGTCACGCTGCTCGGGCCCGGGGGCAGCGGCAAGACACGGCTCGCGATCGAGATGGCGCATTCGCTGCGCCACGACGCCGGCTGGCCGGTGCCCGCGACCGACAGCTTCCAGCCCTTCGACCTGATCGCCTTCGTGCCGCTCGCCGCCTGCAGCAGCCGCGCGCAAGCCTGCGACGCACTGACCAGCGCGCTGCAGATCGCGCCCCGCGCCGACGACCCGCTGCTCGGCCTGACCGACGCACTCGCCGGCCGCCGCACGCTGCTGCTGCTCGATAACTTCGAGCAGCTGGTCGGCCAGGCACAAGGCCTGGTGGCGCACCTGACCGGGCTGCTGCCCTTGCTGCACGTCGTCGTCACCTCGCGGCGTGCGCTCGGGCTCGACGGCGAGCACGAACTCGCGGTCGCGGCACTCGAATTGCCTGCCGTCGGAGCCGATGCCGGCGAGGCCGCCGGCAACCCGGCGATTGCCCTCTTCGTCGAGCGCGCGCGTGCGGTGCGGGCCGACTTCCACCTCAGCGCACGCAACAGCGCCGCGCTGGTCGAGCTGGTGCGCGCCCTCGACGGCATGCCGCTCGCCATCGAACTCGCGGCGTCGCGGGTGCGCAGCATTGCGCCCGCCGACATGCTGGCCCGGCTGCGCGGCGCCGGCACGCCGCGGCTCGACCTGCTCTCGCGCAGCGGCCCGCGCAGTGCGCTCGATTCGCGCCACGCCTCGATGCAGCGTGTCATCGAATGGAGCTGGGAACAGCTCGGTGCCGAGCAGGCGCGGCTGCTCTCGGCACTCACGGTCTTCCCCGCCGGTTTCACCGCCGCGTCGGCGGCCGCGCTGGTCGGCGACGAGTCGCTCGATGCCCAGCTGCTGCTCGACGAGCTGGTGGCGCACTCGCTCGTGCATGCCAACGCGGGCAGCGACGACACGCTCCGGTTCGGGCTCTACCCTCCGATCCGCGAGTTCGCCGCGTCGCGCCAGGACGCAGGCGCATCGCGCCACCGGCTGGCCCGTCTGCGCGCCTGGGCGCTGGGCTGGGCCTTGCATCTGCCGCGCACACCGCCGCTCGACGCACTGCGCACCGAAATGCCCAACCTGATGGCCGCGATGGCCAGTGCGGTGGCCGAACGCGCCCCCGAAGATGCGATCCACCTGCTGCTGGCACTGCGCCGCTGTGTCGAAGACGTGGAGTGGCCGGCCGAAGGTCTGGTGCACGCCCGCGCGGCCGTCGAACAGTGCAGCGACGTGGTGTTGCAGGCACGCGGCCGCGCTCTGCTCGCGCCGATGCTGTTCACGGCCGGCCAGGCCGAGGCCGCGTTGCGCGAGGCCGAGCTCGGCTTGCAGTGCGAACAACTCGACCCCGCCCAGCGCGCCCGCGCCCTGCACACCCTGGCGCGGGTGCGCTGGCGCAGCCTGCGACGGCCCGAACAGGTGCAAGCGCTGCTCGACCAGGCGCAGGCCCTGGCCGAACCCGACGGCGAACCCGAACTGCGCGCCAGCCTGCTGGCCTTGCGCGCTTTTGTCACCAACGCGCACGACCCCGCCGCCGGCGAGCGGCTGCATGCGCGGGCCCTGGACTTGTGGGAGCAGCTCGGCAACCAGCACGCGATCAACAGCGGGCGCTACAACCTCGCGGTGTGCGCCCAGAACGCCGGTCGCCACCGCGACGCGCTGCGCCAGCTCGAACCCATCATCGCCAGCGCCCGTGCGCTGCAGGACTGGCGCCGCCTGAGCCAGTCGCTCAACGTGCGTGGCAATGCCCACAGCGGCCTGCGCGAATGGGCGCTGGCAGTGGCCGACTACCGGGAGTGCATCACCACCGCCTGGAAGAGCATGGCCTCGTTCGACCTGGCCCACGGCCTGTGGAACCTGCCACGCGCGCTGGCGCATTTGCGCCAGCCCGAAGCGGCGGTGCGCATCGCCGGCTTCGCGTCGTGGCTATGGCGCTCGCGCTTCGGCGAGTTGACGCTCAGCGACGCGCGCTACCTGCGCTGTGTGCGCCGGCTCGCGACCTGCCAGATCGACGCTGCGAGCGTCGAGGCGCTGCGGCGCGAGGGCGAACAGCTCTCGTTGTCGCAGGCGGTCGCGCTGAGCCTGAATCTGCCGCGCCCGGCCTGACACGTTGGCGCACTTGCGGCGCAAAGCCCGAAAAGAAATTTTCGTCCAACGCCGTTTTTAGCGGTTCGGCGCCCGCGCCGCTAGCGTTCGCCTAACGCTCGCCTCCGATCCTTCGTTTCACCGGCCCGCTGCGGGCCTTCACCGAAACGGAGGAAGCGCATGAAGAACCACGAAATCGACGCACCGGTCAGCGTGCTGCGGCGCAAGCTGATGCTGGGCCTGCCGAGCGGGCTGGCGATGACCTCGCCACTCGCCTTGCTGGCCTGCGGTGGTGGCGGCGACTCCACCAGCAACGACACCCCCACCGATGTGGCCGCCGACGTGCCGCTCGGCCCCGACTCCGGCGTGGCGACCAGCACCGCCCGGGTCACGGTCGAGTGGCCGGCCGGTGCCACGCGACCGAGCGGTGCCCTGCGCCTGGTCGGCAGCTTCGGCTCGACAACGCTGGCCAACGACGCCGCCGACATCGAGATCCTCGGAGACGGGCCCGATCTGGTCACGCTTTATTCAAGCGACGACAAGGCGCTGCTGACGGGCTTCGTCGGCAAAGGCTCGGCCGTGCTCTCGCCACTCGGCACGGTGAGCACGCTGCTGCACTACGCACTCGGGCTCAACTTCGCGAGCGCGGTGTCGACCTCGGCGCTGCAAAGCTATCTGGCGGCGACACCGCAGGCCACAGCGCTGGCCGCGACCTTCAGCGCGCTGCTGGCGGCCGACCCGGCGGCACTGAACACTCGGCCCAAGGCGCTGACCGACGCGCTCGTCGCGGCCCGCGACGCGCTGTCGCAGCCCGCCCCCGCCGCCGCCACGCAGGGCCGCGCGCGGCCGCTCGGCCTGACCGTGCAACCCGTCATCCCGGCGGCGAATGTCGGCGGCACGATCGGCTTGTCGGTCGAGCAGGGCAAGGAGTTCAACACTGTCTTCGTGCGCAACGACGGCATGCGGCGCGCGGTCTATGAAGTGCGCCAGGAAGGCTGGTACGACGACCAGAACGTGTTCCACGTCGACCGCAAGGTCGTGGCCGTCGACGACGTGCCGATGCCCAAGGCCTTCGATTCGTTCGGCAACACGCTGGCCGGCTGGGCCGAGTCGTACTGGAGCGGCGGCAGCGCCTGGGGCGGCGAGGGCGAGTTCTTCCAGAGCCAGACCGAGCCGGTGTCGCTGCCGCTCGCGCCCGACACGGCAAAGAAGACCAAGTACAGCGTCTTCGTGTTCACGCCCGGAATCAACCACATTCCGGAGGCCGAATACAGCCGGCTGCAGCTCGAAGAGCTGGCCTACATCCGTGGCGGCGACCTCTCGAAGAACCTGCATTGGCGCGTGATGCTCGAAGACTTCGCCGTGCCCTTCCTGATCGGCCTGCTCTCGGGTGCCGCCAAAGACGAAGTCAAGGGCGCATACAAGGACCTGGTGGCCAGCCTGGTCGAGACAATCGGCGCTTTCGTCAAAGACCGCATGCCCGAGCTCGCGAACCAGCTCGGCGAAGGCAAGCTCTCGCCCTGGGACGCGTTCGTGCAGTTCGCCAAGGCGATGACGATCGACCCGCAGACCTTCGAGATGTCGCCGTTCCTGAAGGCGGTGCTGGGCCTCGTGGCCAAGGTGATCGCGGTCAAGCTCAAGGGCGACACCGGCCGCAAGATGTTCCGCCTGATCCAGTCGGGCGGCAAGCGCGGCGCGTCGATCTTCCCGGTGATGAAGATCCTCGAATCGGTCGACGGTTTCCTCGGCGGCGCCGCCACGGCGCGGCTGGTCAAGGACTCGCTCGTGCCCTACGAATTCTTCGCCTGGGAAGTGATGGCCACGAAGGCCAAGGTGCGCCTGGCGCCGGACCCGCTGGAAGTGGACGCGCTGAGCGGGCGCGTGGAAGTCACCGTCCAGGTCGTCGACAACGACAACGACGACGCGGGCAAGGAGGTCGGCCCGATCACCTACGACTGGGTCTGCACCGGCAAGTACGGCAGCCTGCACAAACGTGCCGCGGGCGGCGGCGCGACCGACGAAGAAAACGTCTTCACCAGCAGCAAGGACGCAGCGACCCACGAATACATCGCCAACGGCGAAGACAAGGCGACAGCCACCGACGAGACCATCACCGTGAAGGCCTACTACGGCGGTGTCAACACGCCGGGCCGTGCGCTGATCGGCAGCGTGAGCGTGCCGGTCAAGTTCAGGAAGCAGTTCAACCTGTCGATCAGCCCGGCCGAGATCACGACGTTCCCGACCGACACCGACATGGTCGTCACCGCCTTCTTCAAGGAGAAGTTGCCGGCCGGCAGCACGGTCGCGTGGGAATGGTCGCACGCCGGCGCGGGCTCTCTCGCCTCGATTCCGGCCGACTCGAACCCGGCCGACAGCAAGACGAAGTTCCTGTCGGGCTCGGCCGAAGGCACGGCGACGATCACGGCCCGCGCCACCGTCAATGTGCCGGCCGCGGCCGGC
>JANYFX010000622.1 GCA_025359585.1 Rhizobacter sp.
CGTTGATGCCGGTCTTGCCGGTGCCCGAGTTCTGGATCACGCAAGCCAACTACATCGGCCTGTACGCGCTGGTCGTGATCGGCCTGGTGCTGCTCACCGGCATCGCCGGCCTCACCTCGTTCGGCCAGGCCGCGTTCGTCGGGCTCGGGGCCTACACGGCGGCCTACCTCACGCTCACGCACGGCGTGTCGCCGTGGTTCACGGTCTGGATCGGCCTCGTCGTCACCGGCCTTGCGGCGCTCGCACTCGGCTGGTTGACGCTGCGCATGTCGGGCCACTACCTGCCGCTGGCCACGATCGCCTGGGGCCTGAGCCTGTACTACCTGCTCGGCAACATCGACGCGCTCGGCAAGTACGACGGCTTGCTCGGCGTGCCGGCGATCCGTTTCTTCGGCACCGAGCTCAGCACCGGCCGCAGCTTCTTCTACCTGCTGTGGGCCATCGTCGTCTTGGCCGCGATCGCCGTCACGCACCTGCTCGATTCGCGCGCTGGCCGCGCGCTGCGCGCGGTGAAAGGCGGCACGACCATGGCCGAAGCGATGGGCGTGAACACCTTCCAGACCAAGGTGACGGCCTTCGTGCTGGCGGCCTTGCTCGCCAGCGTGTCGGGCTGGTTGTTCGCGCACTTCCAGCGCACCGTGAACCCGTCGCCCTTCGGTTTGAAGATGGGCATCGAGTACTTGTTCATGGCGGTGATCGGCGGTGTCGGCCACGTCTGGGGCGCTCTGCTCGGTGCCGGCCTCGTGAAGATTCTCGAAGACCAGTTGCAGGTGTTGCTGCCGAAGCTGCTGGGTGGCAGCGGCAACTACGAGATCATCGTCTTCGGCATCCTGCTCGTGCTGGTCTTGCAGTACGCGCGTGACGGTGTGTGGGCCTTCATCGAAGCGCGCCTGCCGCGGGTGCAGCGCAAGAACGACTGGGCCGATGCGCCCGCCTTGAGCGAGCGCGCGCGCCCGCCGCACGGCGAGGTGGTGCTCGACGTGAACGCGGCGCGCAAGGAATTCGGCGGCCTCGTCGCAGTCAACGACGTGAGCTTTCAGGTGCGGGCCGGCGAGATCCTCGGCCTGATCGGGCCGAACGGTGCCGGCAAGTCGACCACCTTCAACCTCGTGACCGGCGTGTTGCCGGTAACACGCGGCACGGTGACGCTGCGGGGTGAACGCATCGACAGCCTGCCCTCGCGCGAGATCGCGCGGCGCGGCGTGTCGCGCACCTTCCAGCACGTGAAGATGATCGCGGGCATGACGGTGCTCGAAAACGTGGCGCTCGGCGCGCACCTGCGTGGCAACCGAGGTGTGGCCGCGGCGATGTTCCGGCTCGATCGGGGCGAAGAGCGCCAACTGTTGAAAGAAGCCGAGAAGCAGTTGCGCCGCATCGGCATGGAAGCCAGCATGCACGAGCTGGCCGGCAACCTCGCGCTCGGCCCGCAGCGCTTGATGGAAATCGCGCGGGCGCTGTGCGCTGACCCGACGCTGCTGTTGCTCGACGAGCCGGCAGCGGGCTTGCGACTGAAAGAAAAACAAGGCCTGGCCGATGTGTTGCGCCAACTGCGCGGCGAAGGGCTCTCGATATTGATCGTCGAGCACGACATGGATCTGGTGATGGGCTTGGTCGACCGTGTCGTCGTGATGGAGTTCGGCACGAAGCTGATCGAAGGCACACCCGAGGTCGTGCAGGCGAGTCCGGCGGTCCGCGCGGCTTATCTCGGAACGGAGCACTGAGCATGGCCAGCGACCTTTTGTTGAACGTCAAGGACCTGCACGCCGGCTACGGCCGCGCCGAGGTCCTGCACGGCCTGAACCTGAGTGCGAAGAAAGGCAGCGTCATCACCGTGATCGGCCCCAACGGCGCCGGCAAGTCGACGATGCTGAACGCGCTGATGGGCGTGCTGCCTTCGCGCGGCAGCATCGAGTACCAGGGCCGCTCGGTCACGCTGAACTCGCTCGAAGAGCGTGTGATGCAAGGCATTGCGCTCGTGCCCGAAACACGGGCCTTGTTCGGCACCATGCCGGTCGAAGACAACCTGCTGCTCGGCGCCTACCGGCAGGTGCGGCTGGGCGTAAAAGACAGCAGCGCCGCGATGGAAAACGTCTACACGCTGTTCCCGCGTTTGAAGGAGCGCCGCGCGCAACTGGCGGGCACGCTCTCGGGCGGTGAGCGCCAGATGCTTGCGGTCGGCCGCGCGTTGATGAGCAAGCCCGACCTGCTGATGCTCGACGAGCCCAGCCTCGGCCTGGCGCCGCTGGTGGTGAAGGAGATCTTCCGCATCATCGACAGCCTGCGCAGCACCGGCGTGACGATTTTGCTGGTCGAGCAGAACGCACGTGCCGCGCTCGAAGTGGCCGACTACGGCTACGTGCTCGAAATGGGCGAGATCGCGCTCGAAGGCCCGGCCGCCGACCTGGCGAAAGATTCGCGCGTGATCGACACCTACCTCGGCGCCGCACGCAAGAGCGCAGCCTGACGATGTCTGCACCGGCCGACGAAAACAAGAGCGGCGCCGACGGCCTCGACCAGTCGCGCCTGACCCACCTCGTGGGCTATGCCTCGACACGCGCTTCGATCACGATGCGGCGCGTGTTCGT
>JANYFX010000635.1 GCA_025359585.1 Rhizobacter sp.
ATGCGCGGCCCCGGCCCGGGTGGCCGGCCGCGGGGCGAAGGCCCACGCGGCCCGCGCGGCGGCCTGCCGACCGAAGTGCTGTGGCTGGGCGCCGAAGCGGTGCACCACGAACAGCGCGCACAGGTGGCTCAGCACCAGCGCCACCCACATCAGCAGGAACAGGCGCTTGAAGAGCGTGTCGGCCCACCAGCGTTTCTTGACCGGCTCAGGTTTTGGGGTCGGCATCGAAGACATAACCTTCACCTCGCACGGTGCGTATGACCGCAGCGGCGTCGCCCAGCTTCTGCCGCAGGCGCGAGACGGCCAGGTCCACGGCGCGGTCGGTCACGTCGGCGCCCGGGCGGTGCGAAAGATCGAGCAGGCGCTCGCGGCTGAGCACACGGCGCGGGTTGTCGGCAAAGGCCGAGAGCAGCCTGAACTCGGCGCTCGACAAGGCCACCACCACGTTCTGCGGCGAGGTGAGCTGGCGGCCGAGGCGGTCGAAGACCCAGCCCTCGAAGCGCTGCACCTGCGCTTTCTCACCGGCTGGCACCGCGCGTGCCGTGCCGCTGCGCCGCAGCACCGCGTTGATGCGCGCCACCAGCTCGCGCGGCTCGAAGGGTTTGGGCAGGTAGTCGTCGGCGCCGAGTTCGAGCCCGACGATGCGGCTTGCCGGGTCGCCCTGCGCGGTGAGCATGATGACCGGCAGGGTCGAGGTATCGCGCACCCAGCGGCACAGGTCGAGGCCGTGGGTGTCGGGCAGCATCAGGTCGAGCAGCAGCACGTCGAACGGGTCGGCCGAACCGGGCAGGCCGCTCCGCAGCGTGCGGCGCAGGCCGGCGCCGTCGGCCACGGCGGTCACGCGCATGCCGTAGCGTTGCAGGTAGTCGGAGACGAGCGTGCGCAGCTCGGCGTCGTCGTCGACGATCAGGGCATGGACCATGGGGCGCATCATGCCGTGGCTTCTTTGCGGCTTTGTTGCCGGTTTGTGTTCAGCGCGACTTCACGAACGGAACAGGCGTGAGTACTGCGTTTCGTGCTGCGCCGAAAGAATCGCCAGCATCGGCGTGAAGGCCTGGCGTTCGCTGTCCATCAACCGCATGGCGTGGTCGACGGCGTCGGGGATCTGCGCGCTGAGTGCCGCCAGCACCCGCTGCCCGGCGTTCTGCCCGAGCGGCACGGCCTTGAGCGCGGCCTGCACCATGTTCTCGGCCCAGCCGAAGGCGAAGCTCAGCAAGGCCTCGCGCAGCGGCGCGCCGGTCTGCGCGGCGGCGAGTGCGAACGCGACCGGCCAGGTGGGCGCGGGCTTCAGCGCGCCGAGCTGTGCGATGCGCTCGTCGGCCACGCCGCGGTTCTTCAGCCACTCGACCATCGAGCGGCCCATCTGTTCGGTCTGCTGCCGAACCTCGCTCGTTTCACGCGTGGTCGTGACCCAGGCGTTGAGCTCGGTGACCGCGCCGAGGTCGTTGCGCCGCCACGCCTTGAAGGCCTGGCTCACGACGGCGATGTCGCTGCGCGCGAGGCTCAGGCGGAGTTGATCGAGCAACCAGGCTGCTGCCGTTTGTTCATTCGACACGAGACCCGATTCAACCGCCGATTCCAGTCCTTCGGAGTAGCTGAACCCCCCCACCGGCAAGGCCGGCGAAGCCAGCCACATCAGCTGCAGCAGCGCGGCGGCGGGGGGCGGTGCGGAAGCCGGGCGCACGCGTGGCACGCGGCGCCGCTTCTCAGTGCGCGTGGCCTTTGCCGTGCGCGTGGTCATGGGAATGGTCGTGGTGATCGTGGACGTGATCGTGCTTGGCCTTTTCCGCGTGCGCGTGGCCGTGGTCGTGGTCGGCGTGCGAATGCGCCGAACCGCCTGCCGCATAAGCCCCGCTCTCGGGTTCGAACGCGGCCTGCGCTTCCGTCACGATCAGGTGCATCTGGCGCAGCATGTCGGCGAGCACGTGGTCGGGTTCGAGCTGCAGGTGATCGGCCTTCAGCTCGAGCTGAACGTGCCGGTTGCCCAGGTGGTAGGCCGCGCGCAACAGGTCGAAGGGCGCACCGTGTTCGCTGCAGTGTTTCACCACCAGCACCGGCTGCAGCGCGGCGTGCACGAGGACCAGCGAGCCGTCTTCGGCCACCAGCACGTCGCCGCCGCGCACGACCGTGCCGCGCGGCAGGAAGACACCGAGCGCGCGGCCCTGCGAGTCGGTCGCATCGAAACGGCTCTTCTGCCGCACGTCCCAGTCGAGCTCGACGCTCGCGGCGCGTTTGACGAGGGCGGGCGCAAGGCCGCAGCCGCCGGGAATGAGTTTGTTGATGGTCAGCATGCGCACAGTGTCGCAGCAAATCGGCTTCGCTCCATCACGTCGGCCGGGCCTGCGCTTTCGCTTCGGGCGAGCCGATGTCACCCCCATGTCACCCCCCGGCGCGTGACGCAGCGGGGCTTCGAACGTACTGTGCAGCTCGCAGGCAACAGGAGCTGGCATGAACGAAGAGCAGGGTACTCAGGGCGGTCGGGTCACTTCAGCTTCGGGCCGCGTTGTCCGGGCCTGGGCCGCCGCGGCCGTGGTTGCCGCCGCCGTGATCGCGGCGCTGCTGTGGCGTCCGACACCGTTCGCCCCGCTGGCCGAGCCGAGCCCGAGCGGCATCGCGGCTGCGCCTCGAACAGACGCTCCCGCGCCTGCGCCGGCCCGTGCGCCGACCATGCCGCAGCGCGCGCAGATGCCGGTGCAGTTCGAACCCAACGTCGGCCAGGCCGGCAGCGCGGTGCGGTACGTGGCACGCGCCCCCGGCCTGCACGCCGAGGTCCTCGACGACGGCCTCACGCTGACCCGCGAGCGGGCGCAAGGCGCGGCCGTGCAACCGGTCAGGCTGAGCTTCGTGGGCGCGCGCCGCAGTGCCGGGATCGAGCCGCGTGAGGCCAGCGCCGCGCGCAGCCACTACCTGCAAGGCAGCGACCCGACGCGCTGGCTGCGCGACGTGCCGGTGTACGGGCAACTGCGCCAAAGTGCGGTCTATCCTGGCGTCGACCTCGTCTACTACAGCCGGGCTGGCGAGCTCGAGTACGACCTGGTGGTGCAACCCGGCGCCGACCCGTCGCGCATCCGCATGCGTGTGAAGGGCGCGCACAAGCCGCAACTCGCGGCCTCCGGCGACTTGCTGCTCGACGGCCCCGAGGGCGCGCTGCGCCTGCACCGCCCGGTCGCCTACCAGAACGTCGATGGCCAGCGCAAGGCGATCGATGGTCGCTACGTGATGCTGGCGGCCAACGAAGTCGGCTTCGAGCTGCCGGCCTATGACCGCACACGCCCGCTGATCATCGACCCGACCTTCAAGCTGCTGTACTCGACCTACCTGACCGGCTTTCACGACGACCGCGTCGGTGGTCTGGCGCTCGACGCGCAAGGCAACGCCTACGTCGTCGGCCAGAGCAACTCCGACGACTTCGTGGTCTCGGCCAATGCCGTGCAAAGCGACAAGTCGACGACAGGTCTGCAATACAACGTCGTCGTCACCAAGTTCGACGCCTCGGGCAACCTGATCTACTCGACCTACCTCGGTGGCACCACCAGCGATGTCGGTGCCGCGATCGCGGTCGATGCCGCAGGCAACGCCTACATCACCGGCAACACCAGCTCACGCGACTTTCCGGTCACGGCCGGCGCCTACCAGCCCACCTTCAAGGGCTCGCCGAGCGCCTACCTCGCGATCCTGTCGCCCGACGGATCGGCACTCCGTTATTCCAGCTACTACGGCGGCAGCGGCAGCGCGCAGGCGACTTCGATCGCGCTCGACGCGAGTGGCGCGCCGGTGATCTCCGGCAGCGCCGGCCCGGGCCTGCCCACCACCGCCGGCGCCTACAAGACCACGCTGGCCGGTGGCAGCGCCGCCTTCGTGGCGCGGTTCAGCCCGCTGGCCGGCGGCGCGCCGCAACTGGTGGCGGCCAGCTACTACGGGGTCGACAACCCGCAGGCCAACAGCTCGGGCCTGGGCAACAACGCCTATTCGATGGCGCTCGACGCCAGCGGTGCGCCCTGGTTCACCGGCCAGGCCTTCACCACCAACCTGCCGCTCACCACGGCAGCCCTGCAAGCGGCGCCAAGCGCCATGTCGAACGGCTGCGCAGCCGGCCCGGCGCCCTTGAACAGCTTCGCCTACCTGGCCAAGCTGAGCGCCGATCTCGGCTCGCTGGCCTATGCCTCGTACCTGAGCGGCCGGACCGAGCCGACGGGTGGCACCGCGTGCTCGGAGTTCGGGCGCGCGATCAAGCTCGACGCGGCCGGCAACGTCTACATTGCCGGTGGCACCGGGTCGGACAAGATCCCGACCACGGCCGGTGCCGTGCAGGCGAGCACGCCGGCGGGAAGTGGCTTCTCGAGCTATGTCAGCTTCCTGGCCAAGCTCAAGCCCGACGGCAGCGCGCTGCTCTGGAGCACCTACTTCGGCGGCAATGTCGGCCAGACCTTTCTCGCCGCCCTCGCGCTCGACCCCGGCAACAACGCGCTGTGGGCAATCGGCGTGACCGGTGGCGGCAGCAACTACCCGATCAGCAGCGACGCCTTGCAGAAAGTGCACGGCGGCGCCGGCAGCGACGTCGGCATCGCGCAGTTCGACACCACCAGCGGCGCGCTCAGGTACTCGAGCTTTCACGGCGGCAACGCTGCCGAAGACGGCACCGCCATCGGCGTGGACACCGGCGGCAATCTTTTCATCGCAGGCCAGACCACGTCGACCAACTTTCCGCTCACGGCCAACGCCTACGAGCGCAGCTTCAGGCCCGACTTCTTCGGTGGCGCCGACTGGTTCTTCAGCGTGCTCGGCTCGGGCACCATCGGCCAGGTGCGGCCTGCGGTGGGTGGCAACGCTGGCGACATAACGCTGATGGTGCGCGGCGCGGGCTTCCAGCCCGACGCGGTGTGCGCGCTCGAATCCGCGGCGGCGCCGCTGCTGTCGAGCTCGGTGGCGCTGGCCGCCGACGGCACCGGCATCGAGTGCAGCTTCCCACTGGCCGGCGCGGCGCCGGGCAGCTACGACCTGGCGATCCGCAACCCCGACGGCACGCGGATCGCGCGCACCGGCGCCTTCACGGTTCAGGCCGACAGCGGCGGGTCGAACCTGAATGTCGAGGTGCTGGGGCGCGCCATCGTGCGCTCCGGCGTGCCTTCGAGCAACAGCGTGGTCGTCACCAACACCGGCACCGCCGACGCCTACGGCGTCACGCTGATCGTGCGCTTCTCGGCCGGGTTGCGGCCGATCGACGCCACCAAGGTCGACCCCTTCGGCTTGAACCTGCTGGTTCCGCCCTCGCGCGCCTCGGATCCCGGCGCCGACTACTCGCAGGAGCCGATCGTGATCGCCAGCGACGACCCGGGCATCAGCTCGGTGCCGCTGTTCATCCCGGTGCTTCCGGCCGGGCGCACGCTGAGCCTGCCGTTCGCACTGGTGGCGCCGGTCGACTCCG
>JANYFX010000456.1 GCA_025359585.1 Rhizobacter sp.
CTGCGCCGAACCCGTGCCACCGCGAGAGTGGCGCCCAACGCCTGGAGCGCTTGGATGGCTTGCGGCGGCAGCCAGTCGTTGTGAGTTGATGACTTAGGCATGCCATTAAGTATCTCTCAAAATGAGAAAACTGTTATTTAATGTCGTATATTTGTGGAATAAGGTGTCTCGCGCTGATCCGCGTTTCTGCGCATCGGTGCGCTGCGGGTGGCGGATTCAGCCCCCCGCGAGCGGCCCCTAAAATGCGACGCCATGCACGACCACATGGCTGAACACGGGGGCTCGCGACCCGCTCCCACCGACGCCGATTCGAAGCCGTTGCTCATCGCGCTGGCGGTGAATGCGGTGGCCTTGCCGGCCCTGCTCGCCTACAACCTGCCGCCGTCGTCCACGTACCTGAACCAGGCTGCAGCGCTCATCGGCTGGGGCGCTTTTCTGACCGTGCTTGCTGGCTCGATGCTGCCAGGCGCATCACGCTGGTCGGGCGGTGCCAAGTCACTGCAGGCTGCTTTTGCCCTGTTGCTGCTGGCCGCACTCGCTGCACCGCTCTGGGCCGGCGCGCCCTGGTCGCTGGCGCTCTCGGCGGCCGGGTTGATCGGTGCAGCGGCGCTGACCGCGATGGTCGGCGCTGCGCTGCAACGCGCCGGCCGCGCCGGGCTGGCGTTTCGCGCGCTGTGCATCGGCCTCGTGGTGGCCGGTGTGGCCAGCAGCCTGATCGGCATCGTGCAGGTCCATGTGCCCGCGTGGGCCGACGGCAACTGGATCGCACCGAGCGGCATCGCGGGGCGGGCCGTCAGCAACATGCGCCAGCCCAATCACATGAGCAGCTTGTTGCTGTGGGCGATCATCGCGGCGGTGTGGCTCGGCGACGCGGCCGGCGCCGGCCGCGTCGCGCGCACGATCACCCGTGCCGCCATGCTGCTGATGTTGTTCGGCCTGGTGCTCAGCGGCTCGCGCACCGGCATGCTCGGCACCGGTTTGCTGGCGCTGTGGGGCCTGCTCGACCGGCGCCTCTCGCGCCAGGCGCGCGCAGCGCTCGTGCTCGCGCCCGTGATCTTCGCGTTGTTCTGGTGGGGCGCGGCCGCGTGGAGCCACCACAGCCATGAAGTGTTCGGCGGCGACGCGCAATTCAACAAGAGCGACATCTCGAGCTCGCGCTTCGGCATCTGGGCCAACACGCTGGCGCTGATCCAGGCCCACCCGTGGGTCGGTGTCGGATTCGGCGAGTTCAATTTCGCCTGGACGCTCACACCCTTCCCCGGCCGCCCGGTCGCCTTCTTCGACCACACCCACAACCTGCCGCTGCAACTGGCCGTGGAGCTCGGCCTGCCGCTCGCTGCGCCGGTGCTTGCGCTGCTGCTGTGGGCCTTGTGGGGCAACCTGCGGCAAGCGCTGCGGGCGCCTTCGGCGACCGACGGCGAACCTGGCGGCGTGCACCGCGCCGCATTCGTGATCGTGTTGATGGTGTTGCTGCACAGCCTGCTGGAATACCCGCTCTGGTACGCGTATTTCCTGCTGCCGGCGGCGTTTGCATTTGGCCTCGGAGTGGAGTGGCCGACCGGGTCTGCGGCGCTCGATGCGCCCGGGTCTGTCGCTGCACCGGCCGGCGACAACAAGACCCGGCCCTTGCTGATCGCGTCGATGCTGCTGATGGTGGGCGGCCTGCTCTCGGTGGTCGACTACCTGCGCGTCGTCAAGATCTTCGTGCCCGCCGAGACCGCGCCGCCGCTCGCCGAGCGCATTGCCGACGGCCAGCGCAGCGTGTTCTTCGCGCACCACGCCGACTACGCGGCGGCCACCACCGCAGAGCACCCTGCGGACGCGATGGCCGCGTTCGTGCGCGCTCCGCACTACCTGCTCGACGCGCGCCTGATGATGACCTGGGCCAAGGCGCTCAACGAAGCCGGCAAGACCGACGAAGCACGCTTCGTGGCGCAGCGGCTGAAGGAATTCAACAACGCGCAGGCGGCAGAGTTTTTCGAGCCGTGTACCACCGTGGGCGGCGCCGATGCCGCCGCTGTGCCGTTCCAGTGCCAGGCGCCGGCGCGCGTGTTTCGCTACGAGGACTTCAGATAAGCGCGAGCCCGCTGGACTCGGCGGCGCTTCAAGCGGTCGCCACCCAGTCGCCCGACTTGCCGCCGTGTTTTTCGAGCACGCGGATCTCGCCCATCACCATGCCGCGGTCGGCCGCCTTGCACATGTCGTAGATGGTGAGCAGGCCGATCTGCACCGCCGTCAGCGCTTCCATCTCGACCCCCGTGCGGCCCAGCGTTTCGACCTGCGCGGTGCAGCGCACGCTGCTGTTCGTGGCGTCGGTTTCGAACTCGACCGTCACCCGCGTGATCGACAGCGGGTGGCACAGCGGGATCAGCTCCGAGGTGCGCTTGGCCGCCTGAATCGCCGCGACGCGCGCCACGCCGATCACGTCGCCTTTTTTCGCGGTGCCACCTTCGATCAGCGCCAGCGTGGCCGGCAGCATGCGGATCACGCCGCTGGCACGCGCCACGCGGTGGGTTTCGCTCTTGGCCGACACATCGACCATGTGCGCCTGGCCATGCACGTCGAAATGTGTCAGCGGGGACGAAGGCGTTGAACTCATGGGGCGAAACACTCTCGAAAGATTTGTGCGGCATGATGCCATGCACTGTTCGCCCGAATTCCGCACCACATCCTTCCTCGAGACTCTGCGCGCGCGCCCCCCTGTTTTGCCCCACACCTCTTATCGCCGAACACCGCTGCGCACCCGCCTGATCGCTGCCGCGTGTTGTGCTGCCTTGGTGTGCCCCGCTGCGCTGCCACCGGCCTGGGCGCAGAACCAGCTGCCGGCGCTCGGCGACCCGGCCTCCGAAGACTTCAACCTCGGCACCGAACGCAAACTCGGCGACGAAATCATGCGCGAGATTCGCGCCGACCCCGACTATCTCGACGACCCGGTCCTGCTCGAATACCTGCAGTCGCTGTGGCAGCCGCTGGTGGCGCAGGCGCGGGTGCGCGGCAACATCAGCTCCGACATCGACCAGCGCATGGCCTGGGAACCGTTCCTCGTGCGCGACCGCAGCGTCAACGCCTTCGCGTTGCCGGGCGGGTATGTCGGCGTGCACCTCGGCCTGATGGCCATCACCTACACGCGCGACGAGCTGGCCTCGGTGCTCGCGCACGAGATGTCGCACGTCACACAGCGCCACATCGCGCGCAGCATCGCCAACAGCAAGCGTGCGTCGCTGGTCAGCCTCGCCGGTTTGATCGTGGGTGTGCTCGCCGCCAGCCGTGCCGGCAGCAGCAGTGTCGACGCGGCCAACGCGGCCATCATCGGCGGCCAGGCGCTGTCGGTTCAGGGTCAGCTCAACTTCTCTCGCGACATGGAGCGCGAGGCCGACCGGGTTGGTTTTTCCGTCATGTCGGGGGCCGGTTTTGCGCCCGGCGGCATGGCCGCGATGTTCGAAAGACTCGACCAGTCTTCGCGCCTGAACGACAGCGGCGGCTTCCCTTATTTGCGCACCCACCCGCTCACCACCGAGCGCATCGGCGAAGCGCGTGCGCGGCTCGGTACCGCGGCGCCGGTGGCGCCCGTCAGCGTGCTCGAACACACGGCCGCCCAGGCGCGCGCGCGTGTCCTGATGGATGCACGCTTCGATGCGCTGCGCCACTGGCAGGCGCTCGACGCCGACCGGGTTGCCACGAGCGTGGCCGACAAGCTCGCCAGCGCCTACGAGAGCGCACTCGCTTCGACGCTGCTGCGCGACTGGGCGCGCGCCGACGTGTCGCTCGCCACCGCGCTGAACATCGTGCGCACCAGCCCGCGCAGCGACGCACGCGCCGAGCGCGCGGTGGTGCTGCTGAACGCGCAGTCGCTGCTGGCGCGCGGTGATGTCGTGAAGGCCAACGCCGCCTTGTTGCCTTATGCGAACGACGGCTCGCGCCCGGTGCTGCTGCTGACCACGCAGGCGGTGCTGGCCGAGTCGGCGGCGGGTGGGCCCCGGCCCGACGACGCGGCGCTGAAACAACGCGCCTCCGAGCTGCAGACCTGGGTGGCCGTGAACCCGCGCGACCCGCTTGCGTGGACGGCGCTGAGCCAGGTCAGCGAGCGCCTCGGCCAGCCGCTGCGCGCGATCCGCGCCGATGCCGAAGCGCGCTTCGCGCTCGGCGACCTGGCCGGCGCGGTCGATCGTTTTCACGCTGGCCAGCGCCGCGCTCGCAGCGGCGGTGCGGTCGATTTCATCGACGCTTCGGTCATCGACGCGCGGCTGCGCGACGTGGAGCTGCTGCGCAAGCAGATCAAGGCCGACGAGAAGGCCGCGCGATAAGCGCCGTGCGTTGAGCCCGCGCTCTTAGACTTGCCGGCAACGACAAGCCGGGAGACGGAATGCAAGGGTTCATCGGGAAAGCAGCGCTCATTGCCTGCGTGCTCGGGTCGGCGGCCAGCCTGGCCGCCACCGTCACCAGCGTCAGCCCGCAAGGCGAAGTAGCGCAGGTGCGCCAGGTCACGGTGAAATTCTCTGAAGCGGTGGTTCCGTTCGGTGACCTGCGTTTGCCCGACCCGATGAGCCTGGCCTGCCAGGGCGCGGTGCCCGCAGGTTCGGGCCGCTGGGCCAATGACAAGGTCTGGTTGTACGACTTCAGTGAAGCGCTCGGCCCGGGCACTCGCTGCACGCTCAAGGCGCGCAGCGACTGGAAGCCACTCGCGGGCGCGCTCACCGGCATCACCGAATTCAGCTTCAACACCGGCGGCCCGGCCATCGTTGCGATGCAGCCTTACGACGGCGGGCAAATCGAGGAAGACCAGTATTTTCTGCTGCGGCTGAACGGCGCTGCGGTGCAGAGCACGGTCACCGCCAACGCCTGGTGCGAGGTCGAAGGCATCGGCGAGCGGCTGCCCGCGCGCGTGATCGACGGCGAGCCGCGCGCGCAGTTGCTCAAGGCGCGCAACATCAACAAGGCCCAGGCCGAACGCACGCTCGTGCTCGCCTGCGCGCGGCCTTTGCCACACGGCAGCGCGGTGCGCTTCATCTGGGGCAAGGGCATCGCCGCGGCCGCCAACCCGAAGGTCGTGACCAGCAGCGAGCAGCGTTACCGCTTCACGGTGCGGCCTGCCTTCACAGCCGAGTTCTCGTGCGAGCGCGAGCGCGCCAACGCACCGTGTCTGCCGATCCGACCGATGAGCCTGCGTTTTTCGGCACCGATCTCACGTGAAGCGGCAGGCCTGGTTCGGCTGAAACCGGCGAGCGGCGAGGCCTTCAAACCGGTCTTCGACAAGGACGACAGAACGCTCGAAGTCAGTGACATCGGCTTCCCGAAACCGCTGCCCGAGAACACCACGTTCACGGTCGAGCTGCCGCGTGACTTGAAAGACAACGCGGGTCGTGTGCTGTCGAACGCGGCGAGCTTTCCGCTCAAGGTGGCCACCGGTGACGCGCCGCCCATCGCCAAGTTCGCGGCCGCGCCCTTCGGTGTGATCGAGCTGAATGCCGAGCCGGTGTTGCCGATCACATTGCGCCACGTGCAGGGCGACATGCGGCCCGCTGCTTCGGGCGGGCAGGTGCGGATGCGACGCTTGCAGACCGATGCGGACATCCTCGCCTGGTACGCGCGCCTGCGCAAGTACGACGACGGCCAGCTCTCGGCGCGCGAAGCCGGGTTGCCCGAGAAGGACTGGGCCACGTTCGAAGAGACGACGAATGCGCAGGGCCGCAAGATTCGCCAGCGCTCCGAGCGTTATGTGGCCACGCGCGAGCTCTCGCTGTTGAACAAGGACGGTGCCGCGAAGCGGCTCGATCTGCCGCAACTCGTCGGCGGCGACCCGCGCCCGTTCGAGGTCGTCGGCATCCCTTTGCCCGAGCCGGGTTACCACGTCGTCGAGATCGAATCGACGCGTTTGGGCGAATCGCTGCTCGACAAAAAGGCACCGATGTTCGTGCGCACCGGCGTGCTCGTGACCAACCTGGGCGTGCACTTCAAGCTCGGCCGCGAGAACAGTGTGGTCTGGGTGACGACGCTCGACCGCGGTGTGCCGGTGGGGGGCGCCGACGTGGTCGTCAACGACTGCAACGGCAACAAACTCTGGTCCGGGCAGACCGACGCGCAAGGCCTCGCGCGTGCAGCGCAGGCCTTCGACACACGCTTCGAAACCTGTGTGGCCGACAGCGGCCTGTTCGTCACCGCGCGCAAGGCCGACACGAAGGGCGTGGTCGACACCGCGTTCGTGTTCAGCAACTGGCAAAAGGGCATCGAAGCCTGGCGCTTCAACGTGCCGACCGGGCGTGGCATCGAGCCCGACGTGCGCGCGGCGACGGTGTTCGACCGCACGCTGTTCCGCGCCGGCGAAACCGTGTCGATGAAACACTTCCTGCGCTTCGAGACCTCCACCGGCCTCGCGAACGCCAAGCCCGACGAGCTGCCGACGCGTTTGAAGATCGTGCACGAAGGCACTGGCCAGGAATTCGTGCAGCCGCTGCAATGGAACGGTGCGCGCCATGCGGTGTCGACCTGGAACATTCCGGCTGCCACCAAGCTCGGTGTCTACAACGTGGTGCTCGAACGCGAGAGTGGCAATGAGAACCGGCGCCGCCAATGGACGAGCGGCAACTTCCGCGTCGAAGAGTTTCGGTTGCCGCTGGTCGATGCTCGGCTGAGCGGCCCGAAAGCGATTGCGGTCGCGCCGAAAGAATTGCCGATCGAGCTGCAGCTGAACTACTTCAGCGGCGGCCCGATGGCGCAAGTTGCCGCGCGTGCAAGCGCCGTGCTGAAAAGCCGTGCGACCAGCTTCAGCGGCTACGACGAATTTTCGTTCGAGCCGCCACGTGAAGCGTCCAAGGCGCAGGCCGGTGGCGAAGACAGCGAAGCGGAAGCCGGTGCGAACGACAGCAAACTCGTCGCCGACAAACTGCCGCTCACCACCGACAAGAATGGCGCCGCGAGCTTCACGCTGAAAGACCTGCCGAAGATCACGCGGCCGAGCGAAGTCAGCGCCGAGGTCACCTACAACGACCCGAACGGCGAGGTGCTGACCATCGCCAACAACATTGCGTTGTGGCCGAGCGCGGTGGTGCTGGGTGTGAAGACCGGCTCGTGGGCGAGCAGCCGCGGCAAGGTCAAGTTCACCGTGCTCGCGCTCGACACGAAAGGCGTGGCGATCAAGGGCCAGAGCGTGGAAGTGCGCGGCCGTTTGAGCCAGACCATCAGCACGCGCAAGCGCATGGTCGGTGGCTTCTACGCGTATGACAACCGCACCGAAACGAAAGACCTCGGCGCGCTGTGCAGCGGCAGCAGCGACGACCGCGGCCTGCTCTTGTGCGAAGCCGAGCTGAACACTGCCGGCCAGGTCGAATTGATCGCGAGCGCGAAAGACGCGAACGGCAACCCGGTGCAGGCCGCCGCCAGTGTGTGGGTCACGAAACAGGGCGAGCTCTGGTTCGCGCAAGACAACGACGACCGCATCGACGTGTTGCCCGAGAAAAAGCGCTACGAGCCCGGTGAAACCGCGCGGCTGCAGGTGCGCTCGCCGTTCCGCGAAGCGAGCGCGCTGCTCAGCGTGGAGCGCGAAGGCATCATCGAATCGCGCGTGATCACGCTGCGCGGCGACGACCCGACGATCGACCTGAAGATCGAAAAGACCTGGGGGCCGAACGTGTATGTGAGCGTGCTCGCATTGCGCGGCCGCATTCGCGACACACCCTGGTATTCCTTCTTCACCTGGGGCTGGAAAGAGCCGCTCGCCTGGGCGCGGAGTTATTGGTACGACGGGCGCGAGTACCAGGCGCCGACGGCGATGGTCGATCTGGCCAAGCCGGCATTCAAGCTCGGCGTGGCAGCCTTGCAGGTCGGCATCAAGGCGCACGAGTTGCAGGTCAGCGTGGTCGCAGACAAGCCGCAGTACGCGGTGCGCCAGAAAGCGAGCGCGCGCATCAAGGTGCTGTTCGAAGGCAAGCCGCTGGCCGGTGCCGACGTGGCCTTCGCGGCCGTCGACGAAGGCCTGCTCGCGCTGCGTGGCAACGACTCGTGGGACTTGCTGAACACGATGATCCGCCAGCGCGCCTGGGGTGTGGAGACCGCCACCGCGCAGAGCGAAATCATCGGCCGCCGCCACTACGGCCGCAAGGCCGTGGCGGCAGGCGGCGGCGGCGGGCGCGGCAGCACACGCGAGCTGTTCGACACGCTGCTGGTGTGGAGGGCGAGCGTGGCGCTCGACGCCAACGGCGAGGCCGTGGTCGAGGTGCCGCTGAACGATTCGCTGACGAGCTTCAAGCTGGTCGCGATTGCCGACGCCGGCACGCAGCAGTTCGGCACCGGCAGCACCAGCATTCGCGTCACGCAGGATTTGCAGCTGCTCTCCGGCCTGCCGCCGCTGGTGCGCGAGGGCGACAGCTTCAGTGCGATGCTGACGCTGCGCAACACCACAGCGCGCGAGATGAAAGTTCGGGCGACGCTGCAAGGTGTGGCGAATGCGCTGGCTGCGAATGGCGGTGACATCACGCGCACGCCGCTCGAATTCGCACCGCAGGATGTGCTGCTCGCCGCGAGCTCGGCGAAGGAGATCAGCTGGCCGATCGGCGTGCCCGCCGACGTGTTCAGCGTGACCTGGGAAGCCTCGGCCGAAGAGCAGGGCGGCGCCTCGGCGCCCGAGCGAGCCAAGGACCGACTCAAGCTCACGCAGCTCGTCTCGCCCGCCGTGCCGGTGCGTGTGATGCAGGCGACATTGCAACAGCTCGAAGGCAACTTCACGCTGCCCGTCGCCGCACCGGCCGATGCCTTGCCGGAGACGGGTGTGAAACGCGGCGGCATCGTCGTCGGTGTGCAACCGAAGCCCAGCGGCGCCTTGCCCGGCATGCGGCGGTATTTCGAGACCTACCCGTTCGTCTGCCTGGAGCAGAAGACCTCGAAAGCCGTCGGCCTGAAGGACGCGAAGCTGTGGAGCGTTGTCGCCAACGCACTGCCGACCTACCTCGACAGCGACGGTCTCGCGAGCTACTTCCCGCCGCGTGCCGAAGACGGCCCGCGCGGCAGCGACCGGCTCACCGCGTATGTGATCGCAGCCACGCACGAAGCCGGCTTCGAGCTGCCGGCGAGCGTGCGCAGCGCCATGCTCGATGGCCTGACCGCGTTCGTCGAAGGCCGCATCGAGCGCAAGTTCTGGTCGCCGAAAGCCGACCTCGACGTGCGCAAGCTTGCCGCGATCGAAGCCTTGTCGCGCCACGGTCGCGCGCAGGCGAAGATGCTCGGCTCGATCAACCTCACGCCGAATGTGTGGCCGACCGCAGCGGTGATCGACTGGCTGCGCATCCTGAAGAAGATCGACGGCATTCCCAACGCAGCCAAGCGGCTCGAAGAAGCCAACCAGATCCTGCGCAGCCGCCTCACCTACGCCGGCACCACGCTGAAGTTCAGCAACGAAGAAGACGACTTCTGGTGGTGGCTGATGGACAGCGCCGACGCCAACGCGGCGCGCCTGATCCTCGCGGTGCTCGACGATCCGGCGTGGAAGGACGACATCCCGCGCATGGTCGTCGGCTCGCTCGGCCGCCAGCGTGGCGGCGCGTGGTTGACGACGACCGCCAACCTGTGGGGTTCGCTCGCGCTCGACAAGTTCTCGGCGAAGTTCGAGTCGGTCAAGATCGCCGGCCGCACCACGGCGGCACTGGCCGACAAGAGCGGCGCCGTCGATTGGGCCAAGAGCATCGAAGGCGGTTCGATCAAGCTCGCGTGGCCGGCGCAGGCGTCGCCGTTGACGGTCGCGCAAGACGGCACCGGCAAGCCCTGGCTCACGGTGCAAAGCCTCGCCGCCGTGCCGCTCAAAGCGCCGATCCGTGCCGGCTACAGCGTGGTTCGCAGCGTCGTCGCCGTCGAGCAGAAAGATCCGTCGAGTGCAAAGACGGGCAAGTGGTCGCGCGGCGACGTGCTGCGTGTGCGCCTCGAAGTTGATGCGCAGAGCGACATGACCTGGGTCGTGGTCAGCGACCCGGTGCCGGGCGGCGCGTCGATCCTCGGCTCGGGCCTGGGCCGCGACTCGGCGATCGCGACCGGCGCCGAAAAGCGCGCAGGCAATGCCTGGCCGGCGTTCGAGGAGCGCAGCTTCGAGGCCTTCCGCAGTTATTACGAGTACCTGCCGCGCGGCAAGCATGTCATCGAATACACCGTGCGCTTGAACAACCCTGGCAAGTTCGCGTTGCCGCCGACACGCGTGGAAGCGATGTACGCGCCCGAGAGTTTTGGTGAGCTGCCGAACGCGGCGCTGGAGGTCGGGCAGTGAAATTCGTGCGCAGTGCGATCACGCTGGCCCTTGTGGCCTGCGCGGCCGCTGCGCACGCGCTGCCGACCTTCGCTGAAGTCAAGGCAGCGCACCGGCCGTCCGACATCACGTTGCTCGACCGCAATGGCGTCCCGATCCAGACCTTGCGCGTCGACAAGAGCGTGCGCCGTTTGCTTTGGGTGCCGCTCGCCGACATGTCGCCCGCGTTGTTGCAAGCGATCGTGCTCAGCGAAGACCGGCGCTTTTATGAACACAGCGGCGTCGACTGGAGCGCGGTGGCGCGCAGCGCCTGGGGCAACTTGTGGAACCAGAAGACCCGCGGCGCCTCGACGCTGACGATGCAGCTCGCCGGCCTGATCGACGACGGCCTGGCGCGCCCTGCGGCCGGCCGCAGCGTGGTGCAGAAGTTCGGCCAGGCGCTGACGGCCACGCAGCTCGACGCACGCTGGAAGAAGAGCGAGGTGCTCGAGGCGTATCTGAACTCGGTGTCGTTTCGTGGCGAGATCGTCGGCATCGACGCGCTCGCGCAAACCCTGTTCGGCAAACACCCGAGCGGGCTCGACGCGCAAGAGGCGGCTTTGGCCGCCGCGCTGGTGCGCGGGCCGAACGCGCCGGCGGCAACCGTCGCGCAGCGCGCTTGTGGTGTGCTGCAGCTTCAATCGTCGAGCTGCACCGGCGTGATCGCGCTGACCGAAACCGCGCTCGCTCGGCGTGGTGGCATGCCGCTCGGTGAGCAGCTCGCGCCGCACTTCGCGCGCCAGGTGATCGCAGCGGATGGCACGGCCACGCAGCGCAGCACGCTCGACGCCGGCCTGCAGCGCATCGCGTTCGCCGCATTGCGCCGCCAGCTCGCGGAACTGTCGGGCCGCAATGTCGAAGACGGTGCGCTCGTCGTGCTCGACAACGCCACCGGCGAAGTGCTCGCGTGGGTCGGCTCCAGCGGCGACTTCTCCGGTGCAGCGCAGGTCGACGGTGTGCTCGCGCGGCGCCAGCCCGGCTCCACGCTCAAGCCCTTCGTCTACGAGCTCGCGTTCGAGAAAAAGATCATCACGCCGGCCAGCCTGCTCGACGATTCGGCGGCGCAGATCGAAACGGCCGGCGGCCTGTACCTGCCGCAGAACTACGACCACGACTTCAAGGGCTGGGTCAGCGCACGCACCGCACTCGGTGCGAGCCTGAACGTGCCGGCCGTGCGCGTCGG
>JANYFX010000753.1 GCA_025359585.1 Rhizobacter sp.
CTGGCGTCGACGATCTACTCCGACCCTGCCATCGCCGCACCTCTCAGGCTCATGAGTTTGGCGCTGGTGCCTTTTGCCCTGCTGAACCTGTATGGCGAGCTGCTGAAGGCCGGCCACCACCAGGCCCTATCATCGTTGGTGCAAGGTGCGGCTCTGCCCCTCGTCAGCCTGATACTGCTGTTTGTTTTTGGTGGGTATCTCAAAGACGCCGGCGCCGCAGCGGCGATCTACCTCGCTGCTGCCGTATTCGTGTGTTTGTCGAGTTATGTTCTATGGCGCCGCGCTCTTCCGACAGGGTATTCGCCGGCAACGGAACCACTGAGGCTTCATGACCTCCTCGGCACGGCCATGCCCATGTACGGCTCGGCCATCGCCGATGTCGTGATGACTTTTTCGGATGTGTTGATACTCGGCATGTTCGCGACCGCCACCGACGTGGGGATCTACACGGCGGCCGCCCGGACGGCGTTGCTGACCAGGTTTCTGCTGCTCGCGAACAGTGCTGTTGCTGCCCCCCGATTCGCTGCGCTTCATGCCGCCAACGACAGGGAAGGTGTGGCCCGACTGGCCGTGCGCTCGACCATCCTGACGACCGTCGCCAGCCTTCCACTGCTGCTGATCTTCATTGTCTTTCCAGAAAAGATCCTGTCTCTTTTCGGGCCGCAGTTCGAGGCGGGTGCGCAGGCGCTGATCATCCTGTCGGTGGGCCAGTTCGTGAACGCGATGACAGGCCCGGTCGGTTATCTGCTCAACATGAGTGGCTTCCATCGAATCGAGGGACGCATCGCCGTTGTCGGTGCCCTGATGACCGCCGGATTGTGTTTTGTGTTGATCCCAACCTGGGGTTTGCTGGGCGCCGCGGCGGCCAATGCGACTGCCACGGCCGCCTGCAATCTGCTGCGGGTCTATTTCGCCAAGACTTGTCTGGGGATTCTGATGCTGCCCATTCCGATGGCATTTCGTACGTGATTCCCACAGCCCCTCAAGCACCTCTAATCCATGACGCACCGATTGAGAGTTATGTCTTGCGGGCTGCTGCTGGGAGCGTTGATGGCCTTGGCTGCACTGGCCGCCAGCGCCGCCCCGTCTACAACGCTGGAACAGCGCTTGCAACTCTTTCGCGATGGCGCCTTGCGCGGCTTTGGCCTCGCTGAGCTGCCCGACAACGGACGTGAGGTGTATGTCGAGGCCGACTTCCGTGACCTGGTCGCCACCGGCGCCAACCTCGTTCGCGTTCCCATTCAACTGCGCAAGTGCCCAGGCTGCGATCACTACGACACGCCCGAAGCCGACATCCGCTACGCCGAGCGCGTCCTCGGCCGGGGCGAGCGCTACGGTTTCCGTGTGGTGCTGGTTCTGCTGGCCACGCCTTGGGGCGATCAGTCCGACTACTGGGACAACGACAAGCTGAAGACCGACATCGCCAAGAAGTGGGGCCAGTTGGCGCGGCGGCTGAAGTCATACCCTGCGTTGCAGGCCTACGACCTGATCAACGAGCCCGTGGTGCCCAAGGTGCTGCCGGGCCGCAGCGCGCAGGCGCTGTGGCACGAACTGGCCGAGGCGGTCGCTCGCGAGCTTCGTGCCGCAGACCCCGACACCCCCTTGGTGCTTGAACCCACACCCTGGGGATTGGCCAATTCATTCTGGCGAACGGAGCCTCTGGATCTGCCTGGGCTTGTCTACAGCTTTCACTTTTACGAGCCCCACGAGTTCACGCATCAGGGCCTGCCGGGCCAGCCTGCTGCCCTGGTCTACCCGGGTCAGGGATGGGACAAGTCGCGGCTGTCGCAGGCCATAGACGAGGCCCGTCGATTTGCCGCCAAACACCAGGTTCCGATGTACGTGGGCGAGTTCTCGTGTGTGCGCTGGGCGCCCGACGGCAGTTGCCCGCGCTATCTGGTGGATGCCTTGACGTTGTTCGAAGCCGAGGGTTGGAGCTGGACATATCACTGCTGGCGCTGTTACCAGGGGTGGGACGCGGAAGTGCATCAAGACATACCGCAAGCGCAGCGCGCCGGCCACCTGCCCGAGCACCGAAGGGCAGACAGCCCCACCTTGCTGTTGCTCAAGAAGGCGATGGAACGCAACCAGCGGAGCGTGCGCAACTGAAGCAAACGCGGGTACCGTGCAACCGGCTACTGCTTTTTGGGTTCTGCGTGGTCCGGTCGCCGCCAGATGGTGAATGCGGGCAGGCTCTGAACCGCCACGTAGCCCTCAGACTTTAGATAGCGAGCGATGTCTCCCGTGATGTCGAAGGTCTCTGGCTTCGACAAGACCACCAGGTCCGGCGCAGTCATCGTCCGCAGGCACTGCACTGAAGCGTTGGCAACAGGCTGCACGCCGGGCAAGTCGTTGCATGCCAAAGGCTTCTGCAGGCTGGTGAGCTCGCCCATCACATCCAATTCACCCGGCAACCTGTAGTAGCTGGCGCCAATCACATCGGCGGCCCACCAGACCCGTTGTCCTTGCGCAATGGCCCCTTGCGCCAATGCGGCAGCGGCCCGGTAGTCATCCTTGCGGTGCTGCTGGGCAAACCGCAAGTTCCAGGATGAATAGATCAGAAACAGCAGGGCGGCAACGGCCAGAAACCACCGCCAAGGTTGACCCCTGCTCCCCTCTGCTCGCAGCAGCTTGGACAGGCCCAAGGCGAGCACCAGATTCAACAGCGGCAGCGCCGCAATGAGGTGCCGGCCGAGTACTCGCCAATGCATGGCAAAGCCGCTCAAGATGACAATGAACACCGGAAGAACGCCCAGTGCGCCAACCAGCAAAAGTTCACGAGCTCCGAGCCGGGCTCTGGCTTCCTTCAAGCCCACCGCAAGCGCCGTGACGAACACGCCACCAGCGGCGAGTAACCCGATTCCGTGCGAGCCCAAAGCTGCCAAGCCCGAGGTACGCAACTCGAGACGGCCCGGGCCGATCCCGGCCAGTCCGAGCAGCTCATAGATCGCGAACAAGACGCTCGACGGCGTGGATGAAGCAAGTCTTGAAGCACCCGCTCCTTTGAGCAGGCTGCTCAAGTAGTAGACCATCAACAATGCGGTGGAGGCTAGAAAGAAACCCAGAAGCAGCGGGTTCGCACCGCGCAGAAGTTCGCGCCATGTCGAATGCCGAAGATGGTGCAAGAGTACATACACGACGGCCGCGAACACCCAGAACACGCCCAGCATGCTGGCACCGAACAACAGGACACCGCCCAGCACAAAGAACATCACGAACAAGGGCTGAGCGGTTCGCCCGCTTGCGCTTCTGGCGTGCAGGTTCAACGCGTACGACAGCAGCATTTGCGACCCCGCGTACATCATGATGTAGGGCCTCGCCTCGTTTGCGTACTGCCAGACCAACGGATGCAGAGCGCTGAGGGCCAGAAAGAGGTAGCCGAATTTCTTGGGGTAGTCACGCAGGGCCAGGAAGATGGCCAACTGGCCGGCTACAAACAAGGGCAGGTTGGCAAGCCTCAGGAAGTACTCTCCTTGTGGATTGAGGAGCCCCCACAGGTAGAAGTGAAGAAAGTGAAGAGGCG
>JANYFX010000037.1 GCA_025359585.1 Rhizobacter sp.
GTGGAAGCGGGTGGTCGTCGGCGTGAAGTCGGCGGCCGCCTCGGATCGGGGGGCTGCGGTGGTGGCCTTGGCGATGCAGTTGTTGCAGGTCGCCCTTGGGCTGTTGAGCACCCCATTGCTGCTCAACCACCTGGGCAAGGCGCGCTACAGCGAACTGGCGATCCTGTGGGCGCTCGTGTTCTTTGCTCCATTGCTCGATCTTGGCCTTCCGCGCGTCGTCGCCCGACTCGGCGCCGGCCTGGCCGACGGGTTGCGAGGCGCGGATGCGGTTCGGGCCTTGCGATCCGCGTTGCGTGGGCAAATTGTCCTGGTGGCCTGCGTGACCGCCGGCTTCGGGGTGATCGCCCTCGCGAGCCCCGGTGCCGGCCCGTTCCTGCACGGCGAGGTCGGGCGCGCTTTCCTGGGGTTTTGCGCAGTGCTGGTCTGTCTTCTGCTGCACAACCTCTTGACGGCCCATCTGCAAGGGCGCGGCTGGCTCCACCGCATGACCTTGATTCAGTCGGTCGCGGGGGTGCTCAATGCCGCGGTTCCGCTGTTGCTCTGGGTGGCCCCGCTCGACCTGGGGCAGATCGCGCTCGCGTTCCTCGCGGTTCGACTGCTCGCACTCGGACTCGCGGTCGCGGTGGTGTGCCGCGGCGAGCAACTGGGCTTTCTCGGCTTGTTTCGGGGGGTGCGTACCGCGACCGTCCCTCTGATACGCGAAGGGTTCTCGGGCATCGCCTATTTCGCACTGGCCCCGCTGGTGGTGTACGGGGAACGGCTCCTGATCCCGGCGATCAGCGGTGTGCATTCGATGAGCGCCCACCTGATCGCGGTGGACGTCGGCTTGCGGTTCCTCGTGGTGCCCGGACTCGTCAGCCAGTACTCGTTCCGGTCGGTGGCGCAGGGCCTGGCCGATCGTTCGGCACTCCACGGCGTGGTGCCTCGCTACTTCGCGATGATCGGCCCCTTGTTTCTGCTTCCGCTGACCGCAGCCGTGATGTTCGGGAATGAGCTCGTCCATGCCTGGCTGGGCGCCCAGGCGGATGGCCTGACCGTGCTTTGTGTGCAGGTGGTGGCGGCAGCGCTCGGCGCGTGCAGCGTGTCGGCGCTGCTGGTGCAGGTTTGCATTGCCGCGGCGCGGACAGGCGCGTTGTCGAAGCTGGCCGTTCTCGAGGCGGGTTGGTACCTGGGCGCGGTGGCGGTGGGCTCGTGGTTGCTGGGTGCACCGGATCAGATCACCCTCATGGCGTCATCGCTGTGGGCGCTGCGCCTGCTCGTCAACGCCGCGATGATCGTCCGAATCGTTTTCGCGACCTTGCAGACGAGCGCGCTGTGGCGGCTGCTCGTCGGTGCGATCCTGCCCGGCGCGCTCGCGCTGGGCGTTGCGACCGTGCTCGATGCCACGCTGTCCGGGCCGGCGCTGTGGTCGGGCAAGGCCACCGCTCTGGCGGCCCTGGCGCTTGCGTGGGGGCGTGGCCTCGGGCCCTGGTCGGTGCAGCCGTTCAAGGCCGGGTGATGGGCGAGACGATGCAGGCCACTTCCACGGACGCCGGGCCCGCGCGCGCCGGGCCGCTCGTGAGCGTGATCGTGCCGTCGTTCAACCATGCGCGCTACATCGGCGAGTGCATCGACAGCGTGCTCGCCCAGGACTACGCCCCGATCGAAATCATCGTCGTCGACGACGGCTCCAGCGACGGCTCCGTCGACATCCTGAAGGCGTACGGCGAGCGCATCACCCTGCTGCAGCAACGGGGCGGTCGGCAAGCGCGTGCCCGCAACCTGGCCCTGGGGGTGGCGCGCGGCGAGCTGGTGGCGTTCCTCGACTCCGACGATCGTTACTTGCCGGGGCGCATCCGTTGCGCCGTCGAAGCCTTCCGCGACGATCCGGCGGCGGGGCTGGTCTGGGCCGACTACCGGCTCGTCGGTGCCGATGGCGCGCTCACTTCCGAGGCCCGCTGGACTCCGCGTGCGCGCGACTTCCGGCGTGAGCTCATCGCCGGCAACCCGATCTGCAACGCGACCGTCACGGTGCGTCGCACGGCACTCGACGAGATCGGCGGGTTCGACGAGCGGATGCCGCGCGCCTGCGACGCTGCCGCCTGGTACCAGATCGCGGCGCGCGGGCACCGATTCGTGCACCTGGACCGGCTCGTGCTCGACTACCGGATTCACGGCACGAACGACAGCACGCGCTTCGCGCCGATGACCCACGAGCGCGACCTTGCCTTGATGGCAGGGGCTCAGGCCTACGTTCGCTTCGGCCTGATCGGGCCGGCCGGCGACACGGACCGGACCTGGTTGCGCAATGTGCTTCTGAGGCAGTTCTCGTTTCGTGCTGCGGCGTGGGTGCAGCGGCAGCGGGAGCGGAGCTTCTGGAACGAGAGCGTTGCGCGTCTCTGCGAGACGCTGGGTTCCGACACCGGTTTGAAGATGTTCGCCCGGATGCGATCGTTCAAGCACCTGTTGTCGCGCCGGGGGGCGACGTGATCGCGAACCCGATCGCCTGGGTGCTGGTGCTGCTGATGCTGCTGGTTCCGGCCGGCCGTGTCTCGGAACTCAGCATTGCGGGCCGCACCCCCGATCTGTTCTATGTCGACGTCGTGATGCTGCTCGCGTTCGTCGCCACCGGCCTGCTCGTGTTTCAGGCGCCGCGCCTGTGGCGCGCGGGCTGGCGTCCGCTGCTGCTGTTCTTCGCTGTGGTGCTCGTCGGCGGGTTGCAGTCGCCGGATCTGCTCGCCTACCTGGGCGCGCTGCGACCGGTGTTCTGGGCCGTGACGATGGTCGTGCTGGCCACACGCTTGCGCAGCGAGCGACAGGCCCGCCTCGTGCTCTTCGCGTTGGTGATCGGGGTCGCGATCGTGGGCCTAGAAATCCTCGTGAAGGTGGGCTTGCAAGGCTTCGGCGCCGAAGGCGACAAGGGCGAGATCGAACTCGACTGGGGCCGCTCGAACTACTTTGCGACCTTCGCGGTCGTGTCGGCATTCGTGAGCTACGGCCTGACGCGCAGTGCGCGCGGGCCGATCGAGCGCGCCGCCGCGTTGGCCGGCCTCGTGGCGGCCTTGGTGTTGCTGGTGCTGACCAAGTCGAGGGCGGCGATGCTCGCGGCGATGGTGGCGGCCGCGCTGATCGCCCCGATGCTCGCGCGTGCACGCGACACGCGTCGGCGCCGTTCGCTGGCGGCCCGCCTCTGGATCGTCTGGCTGCCGCTCTCGGTCGCCGCGCTGTACCTTGCCTACCCGTTTGTCGTGGCGGCGCTGGGCTACGACCTTGACAACTTTGTCGACTCGGGCAACCTGCGCCGCATCGACGCCTGGCTGTCCGCGCTCGAGGCGTTCCGCGCCAGCCCCGTCTGGGGGATCGGCTGGTCGAATGCGACCGTGATGCTGGACACGCTGACCGAAACCGGCACGACCACGCACAGCCTGCCGCTGCAGTTGCTCGCCGAGACCGGTGTGCTGGGCGCCGCCGCCATGGCCGTGCTGCTGTGGCGCGCACTGGGGCGCACCGGCAGCCGACCCCGCCTCGCCCTCGACCGGCGGCTGCGCGACGGGCTCCGCCTGGCGGTCATCGGTGCCCTGCTGCATTGCCTGGTCGAGCCGAGTTTCTGGGGCACCCAGTTTGTGGTGGTGTTCTGGCTTCTGCTCACGCTGCTGCACGACAGCCGCGAAGTTTCACCGGTTCGCGCGCGTGTGCCCGCGACCGGGCCTTCTGCGAACCACCACGGATCGAACGATGTCGCGATTGGCTGAAGCCCCGAACCTGCCAGCAGCTTCCGCCTCGATCGGTGTGGCTGGTGTTGTCGCGCGCGTCCTCTTCGTCTGCGACGCCGCGAGCGTGCACACACGGCGCTGGGCCGAATATTTTCGTGACCAGGGGATCGAGGTGCACGTCGCGAGTTTTCGCCCGGCCACGATCGAGGGAGTGCGTGTGCACGTGCTGGGCACCTCGCGGCTCGGGCGGCTCGGTTACTTCTTCGCGATTCCCCGCCTGCGCGCGCTGGCGCGACGCATCCGGCCCGATGTGATCCACGCCCAGTACGTCACCAGTTACGGGTTTCTGGCTGCGGCCGCCGGCCTGCGGCCGCTCGTGGTCACGGCCTGGGGCAGCGACGTGCTGATCAGTCCCGCGCAGTCGCGCCTGTTGCGCTGGCTCGCCAGCTACGCGGTGCGCCACGCCGACGCCGTGACGACGGTGGCCCAGCACATGAACGCGGCCGTGGCGGCGCTGGGTGTGCCGGTGGCCCGCGTCAACGCGGTTCCGTTTGGCGTCGACACCGGGCACTTCATGCCGCTGCCGGGCGAGCGGCCGCAGGCCACGCCCCTGCGCCTCATCTGCACGCGCAATTTCGGCCCGATCTACAGTGTCGACACGCTCGTCGAGGCCTTGCGCCAGGTGCGCGAGCGCGGCCTCGCCTTGCAGGTCGACCTGGTCGGTGAGGGGCCGCTGCGCAGCGACCTGCAGGCGCAGGTGGCCCGCTGCGGGCTCGACGACTGCGTGCGCTTTCACGGCCATGTCGACCACACTCGCCTGGCCCAGCTGCTTGCCGAAGCACACCTGTTCGTGACACCCGCGCTGTCGGACGGCAACAACGTCTCGCTGAACGAGGCCATGGCCTGCGCCAGCTTCCCGATCGCGACCGACATTCCGGCCAACGCCCAGTGGATCGAGCACGGTGTCAACGGCCTGCTCTACCCGGCCGGCGACGCGCTGCGGCTGGGCGAAGCGATCGAGCAGGCCGCGCGCGACGTGGCGATGCGCGAGCGTGCCGCGGGCTTGAACCGGCACATCGTCGAGACCCGCGCCGACTGGCGTGTCTGCGTCGCGCGCATGGAAGAAACCTATCGGCGCGCCATCGCGCAAGCGAGGTCCTCGTGAGTCGTTCGTTGTTCATCGTCGGCACCGGCGCGCATGCGCGCAAGGTGTTTCATTGCGCCAGCGCGGGTGGCTACGACGTGGCGGCGTTCGTCGACGAGAACCCGGCCGCGACGGCGCCGATCGCCGGCATTCCGGTGCTGGGCGTTGCGGCGCTGCCGGCACCGGGTGCGGGCGACGCGGCCTTCGTTGCGATCGGCCGTGCCGACGTGCGCCGCCGCCTGATGGATCGACTGGCTGAACTCGGCTGGGCGCTTCCGGCACTGGTGCACGTCGCGGCCTGGGTGGCGCCCGACGCGCGTGTGGGCGACGGTGTCCTGGTGGCGGCCGGTGCCGTGGTCGAGACGGCCTCGGTGATCGGGCGCGGCGCCATCGTCGACATCGGTGTCCTCGTGGATCACGAGTGCGAGGTCGGCGCGTACTGTCACCTTCGGCCCGGCGAGATCCTCGGCCCGCGCACGCAGGTGCCGGCAGCCGCCTGAATCGAAGCCATGCGCATCCTCTACATCAACCACTACGCCGGCTCGCCGCGGCACGGCATGGAGTTCCGCCCCTACTACCTGGCACGCGAGTGGGTGCGCAGCGGGCACACGGTGCGCATGCTCGCGGCTTCGCATTCGCATGTGCGGGCCGTTCAACCCACCTCGGGCGGCGAGCCGATCGTGGCGCCAACCAGCGAGTGGATCGACGGCATCGAATACCAATGGTTTCCGACGCCGGCCTACAGCGGCAACGGGGTCGGGCGGGTGCGCAACATCTGGGCATTCCTGCGCCCGCTGTGGTCGCAGGCGCGGGCGATCGCAGCATCGTTCAAACCCGACATCGTGATCGCGTCGAGCACCTATCCGATGGACATCTGGGTCGCGCGCCGGATCGCGCGTTTCGCCCGG
>JANYFX010000054.1 GCA_025359585.1 Rhizobacter sp.
GGCCGGAAACAGCGACAGGAACACGGCGCCGAAGAACCACATCCACGAGATGCCGAGCAGGGAGCGGAACACGACGATGTTCTCGCGCGCCAGCATCAGGTTGCGCCAGGTTTCGGTGATCGGGTTCCAGTTGATGCGCAGCGCCGGGTCGCTCGAAGGCGAAGCAGGCACGGCCTGCGCGGTGGCTCGACCGATCAATGCGACCACCACGCAACCGATCGCGACATAGTGGCGGCCGACCTCGGGGATCGCAACCAGCAAGCCACCCGCGACCTGGCCGAGCAGGATCGCAACGAAGGTGCCCATCTCGACCATGCCGTTGCCACCCGTCAGCTCACGCTCGCTCAGGTGCTGCGGCAGATAAGCGAACTTCACCGGGCCGAAGATCGTCGAGTGCAGGCCCATCAGCAGCACGCAGGCGAGCAGCACGATGACGTTGCTGGTCCAGAACCCGAAGGCCGCGAGCGCCATGATCGCGATCTCGAGGTTCTTCACGAAGCGGATCACGCGGGTCTTGTCGTACTTGTCGGTGGCCTGGCCGGCCGTGGCCGAGAACAGCAGGAAGGGCAGGATGAAGAGCGCACCGATCACCAGCCCCGCCATGTTCGCGGGCAGCCAGCTCACCTGGAGCTGGTAGGTGATCATCACGGTGAAGGCGAACTTGAACAGGTTGTCGTTGCCGGCACCGAGAAACTGGGTCCAGAAAAACGGCGCGAAGCGGCGCTGTTTCAACAAGGCGAACTGGTTCGGGTGCGCGTGCTCGTTCATGTCGTCCCTTGATGGTTGTTGTGTGAGCCGAGGCGCAATTTAACGGATGACCTGCACCGGCCCGCCCAAGCCGCTGCGATTCAACCACGCGAAGACCGAGTCGACCGTGACGGTTTCGATGCGGTCGCTGAAGCGTTTTTCGTTCGGGTGGTCGTCGAACGCCACGTTGGCGGTGCCCACGCGTGCGCCCAGGCGCTTGAAGGCCGAGATGTGCAAGGTGGTCGGCTGGTAACCCTGCAGCTTCAGCCAGACCTGCGCGCGCTCACGGGTCGACGCAGCAGGGTCCTGCGTCATGGCCAGCGTTTCGATCGCCCACTGGTTCGACTGCTGGTAGGTCACGGCCCACGGATAAGCGACCACGCTGTAGGCCGGCGTGTTGAGCTGCGCGACGCGTGCGTTGTCGGCCAGTGCCGGCCACAGGCGCGCCTGCACTTCGGCCGCGGGAATGACGAGTGCGGCTTCATACCGATAGAGGTCGTCCATGAAAAACTCGCCCAGCCCCTGGCGGTAGATCGACGCGCGTGCGCTGCCACACTGGTTGAGCTTGTGCACGACACGCCAGCCGTTCGTATCGCGGTAGGCGAAGCCGAGGTGCGAATAGCGCAGGCCGTACTCGTTCAGGTTCTGGCCGGCACGTGCCAGCACCACCACCTGCGCGCCGGTCGCGTCGAGTGTCTTCGCGGCGCGCTCGGCCAGCGCCATCGAGCGTTCGACGGCGTCGGCGGTGGGCGGCTTGCTCTCGCAACTGCGGCCGGCGTGGGCCGCGAGGCTCGCCAACATGAGCGCCGCACAAAACAACGCACGCAGCGTCTTCACCGTGTCACCCGCTCGTTGTAGAGCAGGGCCGCGCCGATCTCGTTCGGAATGAAGGCGATCGCCGTGCCGGCGGCCGACAGCACCCAGCCGGTGCTCATCACGGTGACCAGAACGGCCGTGCCCGCCACCACCGACAAGCCGCCTGCCGCCTGCGCACTCAAACGCAACGTGCTGCGCGTGCCGTCGGAGGCCCGCTCCAGCACCCACACCGCACCGGTGGCTGATGCTTCGACCGCCACGACCGTGAGCACCGCACCGGCCGACAGCACGATAGGGGCAGCGACCGACACCGCCACCGGCAGCGTCGACAACATGCTGGCTTCGACCGACTGCGCTTGCGCGGCAGCGAGGTTCATGGCCAGCAGCGCGGCAAGCGTGGTATTCGCAAAACAACGACGGACAAAGTTCGATTTCATTTCAGTTCTCCTTGGAAAATTGCAGTATTTCGTGTGCATCGCGCAGTGTCTTGGCCAGCGTGAACACCGCCGAGATCAGGAACAGCCAGCTCACGCCGAGAAAGGCCTTGTAGGTCGGGTTCACGTCCATGCGCCACAGGCCCCACGCGGTGAGCGCCATCGCCAGCGCGAAGCCGCTCCACACGACCAGGCCCCACATCGGCGTGTCCGTCTTGCGCTGTTCGTTGTCACGCACGTACTTGGCGAGCGCGAACGCGGTCGAGAGGCAGAACATGTAGCCCATCACCATGAACGCGCGGTCCAGGTCCTGCCCGGGCAGGTAGGCCAGACCGCTGCCGCACAGCGTGACAGCGATGCCGAACGAGACCCACACCTGCAGCTTCCAGGCGCGGGTGTCTTGGCGGATCGGGGTGGTGTGCATGAATTCCTCAGTGGCTTGTTGATTGAACACGGCTGAATCTTCGGCGCTGCGAAGTGGCCGCGCCATCGCCCTGAGGAGCGTGGCAGCGCGCGCTGCCGGCGGTATCTCGGCGCGATACCGTTTGCGATACTTGTCTCGCGTTCCGGGAGACAAGATGAGCACCACACAAGACCTGATCACCGCGCTGAAAGCCGAGCTGAAAGCAGCCGACATCACCTATGCCGACCTGGCCGATGCGCTCGGCATGTCGGAGTCGAGCATCAAGCGCATCCTCGCCAAGGGCGACATGCCCTTGTCACGCATCGACGAGATGCTGCGGGTGCTGAAGATGGACTTCGCCGAGCTCGCGCGCAAGGTCGCCGACACGCAGCCGCTGCGCCGCGAGCTCAGCGCCGAGCAGGAGGGCGCGGTCGTCGCCGACCGCAAGCTGCTGCTGCTCGCGATCTGCGCTTTCAGCCAGTGGAGCTTTGAGCAGATGACGAGCACCTACGCGATCTCGGAGGCCGAGTGCGTGAAGTACCTGGTGCAGCTCGACAGGCTCGGCATCATCGAGCTGCGGCCCCTGAACCGCTACCGGCTCAAGGTGGCAAAGGGGTTTCGCTGGCGGCCGAACGGGCCGGTGATGCGCTACTTTCGCGAGCACGTGATCGGTGACTACTACAACGCCGGCTTCGACGGTGAAGGCGAACTGCTGATGCTGGTGCACGGCCAGGTGAGCCACTCGCAGGCCACCAGTTTTGTCGAGCGGCTGCAGCGCGTCGGGCAAGACTTCGCGCAGCAGCACCTGACCGAGCAGAAACTGCCCGCCGAGCAGAAGCGCTCTTACACGCTGGTGGTGGGCATGCGCTCATGGTTCTTCGGCGCATTCACCGATCTCAAGCGCCTGCCCGGCTGAGGACGCCCAAACGTTCAGGCCGCGCGCTGTTCCAGCAGGTAGTTCGCGCCGTCGTACTGGCCCAGCACCTCGGTGAGGTAGGGCAGGATCGTCAGCAATTCGTCATGCAGCGTGAACGGCGGGTTGATGATGAACACGCCGCTGCCCGACAGGCCGAAGCCCTGGCTCGAAGGCTGCTGCACCGTCAGCCGCGCGTGCAGCCAGCCCTTGGGCGCGATGGCTTCGAGCTTTTTGGGCAGCTGTGCTGCTTCGAGCTTGCTGACCTGCGGGTACCACACCATGTAGACGCCTTCGGCGAAACGCAACAGCGCTTCGCGCAGCGAGACGATCACGCGGCTGTAGTCCTTGTGGCCTTCGTAGCTCGGGTCCATCAGCACCAGCGCACGGCGGGTCGAGGGCGGCACCTGGCCCTTGAGGCCGTCGAAGCCATCGGTGTCGTACACCTCGGCGCCACGCGCCTCACCGATGTAGGACGCGAGGATGCGGTGGTCGGTCGGGTGCAGCTCGAACATTCGCAACTGGTCTTGCGCGCGCAGCAGCATCTGCGCGAAGGCCGGCGAGCCGGGGTATTGCTCCAGTCGGCCGTCGGGGTTGAACTGGCGCACCAGGGCGACGTAGTCGGCCACGGCGGGCGGCAGGTCGTCGCGGTCCCAAAGCCGAAGGATGCCCTGCTCGAACTCGCCCTTCTTCTGCGCGAAACGGCCTTCGAGCGAATAACCGCCGGCACCAGCGTGGGTGTCGATCACGCGGTAGGGCTTGTCCTTGCCGTTCATGTAGCGCAGCACGAGCGTGAGCACGGTGTGCTTGAGCACGTCGGCGTGGTTGCCCGCGTGAAAGGCGTGTCGATAGGCGAGCATGGTGTTTCCAGGAATCTGGTGAGGACTGTATCGCCTCGACGGCCAACAGAGCTGCTATAGCCGGTTTGCGCCACCTCCGTGGTCAGCAATGTTGTTCCGCTGGCCCTAGCATCGCCCCACTCAACTTTCACACCGCCGCATGACCACCTTGTTCGAACCCACCCGCTTCGGCGACATCGCCACCGCCAACCGCATCGTGATGGCCCCCCTGACGCGCGACCGCGCCGGCCCCGGCCAGGTGCCCACGCCGATGATGGCCACCTACTACGAGCAGCGCGCCAGCGCCGGGTTGATCGTCACCGAGGCGACGCAGATCTCGGCCGAAGGACAGGGTTACCTCGACACGCCGGGCATCTACAGCGCCGAGCAGGTGGCCGGATGGCGCCGCGTCACCGACGCCGTGCACGCCAAGGGCGGCAAGATCGTGGTGCAGCTGTGGCACGTGGGGCGCATTTCGCACGTGTCGCTGCAGCACCACGATCTTGCCGCCCTTGGCGTGCACGGCGTCGGTGACGCGGCGCCATCCGGCCACCTGCTCGGCGCTGTAGATGCCCGGCGTGTCGAGGTAACCCTGTCCTTC
>JANYFX010000074.1 GCA_025359585.1 Rhizobacter sp.
CGACTTCAGGCTCTGCGGGTCGGCTTCGACATGGCCGTCGGTGAAGCACACACGCTGGTCGCCCGTGGCCGTGACGCGGATCAAGCCGTTGGTGAAGTCGGCCTCGCTGCCGCCGTTGACGACGACACGCCGGCCCGCGGACTCGAACACCGCCGTGCCGGCGAACTGCACCTGCTGGCGCCGCGCCTCGGCCGGCGCCAGCGCCGGGTCGAAGCTGCGCACCGTGAACGCACGGTTCTGCGCCGCGTACTGTTCGAGCAGCGCGCGCGCGTCGTTCATCTCCTTGCTGCGCAGGTCGTAGAAGAAGGTCACGGCCACCGGCTGCTGCAGTTCGTCGAGCACACGGCGCGTCTGTGGGCCGATCGAGTAGACGCCGGCGCTGGTCAGGTCCCAGCGTTTCGGGTGGTCGAGCGCCCACTGGTTGACGGCCACGGCCGCGGCCCCGAGCGCCAGCGCCGGCAGCAGGAACTTCATGCGTGCGAACCAGCGTTTCATGCGCGCCGCCCCTTCAGCACCGCGACCGTCAATGCCAGCGACACGACCAGCGCGCTGATGAAATACACCAGCGTGCCGAGGTTGATCACGCCGCGGATCACGTCGACGTAGTGGGCCGAGAGCGACAGGTGCTGGAACAGCCGGCGCAGCCCCGGCAGCGCGTCGAGCGTGGCCGCGTAGTCGGCGAACCAGAGCAGCGTGAGCGCGCCCCAAGTGAGCAGTGCGGCGACGATCTGGTTGCTGGTGAGCGCCGAGACCAGCAGGCCGACACCGAGGAAGGCCGCGCCCAGCATCGTGATGCCGAGGTAACCGCCGACGATCGGGCCGAGGTCGGGTTGTGCGTAGAGCAGCAGCGGCAGCACGGCGGTGGCGCTGCCGGCCAGCATCAGCAGCAGCATCGTGAACGCGGCGGCGAACTTGGCCAGCACGATCTGCAGCTCGCTCAGCGGCAGCGAGAGCAGCAGCTCGATCGTGCCTGACTTGTTCTCTTCCGCGAAGATGCGCATCGTGACGAGTGGCATCACCAGCAGCAGCAGCAGGCTGATGTTGTGGAAGGTGCCGACCATCTGCGCCACGTTGACGAAGAACAGGCCGAAGCTGAAGAACCAGCCGGCGAGGGCCCAGAACACCGCGAGCAATACGAAGGCGATCGGTGTGGCGAAGAGCTCGCGCAGTTCCTTGACGTAGAGGGCGAAGAAGGCGTTCATGTTGCGGTGGCAGCGGGGCTCTGCGTGACGGCAGCGATGAAGCGGTCTTCGAGCGTCGGGTGTTTGGTTTCGAGCGCCAGCAGGCGACCCGAGGCGAGGGCGCGGCGGGCGAGGGCGTCGGCCACTTCGGGCGAGTCGACGCTGCACTCGAACACGGTCACACCAAAGTCGTCGCGGGCGCTCGCGTCGCTGACACCGGCGACAGCGGAGAGTGCCAACATTGCAGCCTCGGCGCCCATGCCGCTCATGCGCAGTTCGAGCCGTGGCGCGGCGGCTGCATCGGCCATCGCCACGGTGCGGCCTTCGTGCAGCACGATCACGCGGTCGCACAGCGCAGTCACTTCCTGCATCAGGTGGCTGCAGAAGATCACAGCGCGCCCGGCGCTGCCGCGGCGGATCAATGCGCGCGCTTCGACGATCTGCAATGCATCGAGCCCGTTCGTGGCTTCGTCGAGCAGCAGCACTTCGGGGTCGGCGAGCGTGGCCTGCGCCAAGCCGACACGCTGCCGGTAGCCTTTGGAGAGCGTGCCGACCGGCTTCTTCACCACGTTCTCGAGCGCGAAATCGGCGATGGCACGATCGATCGCCTGGGCGCGCACGGTCCGCGCCACGCCCTTGGCGGCGGCGACGAAATCGAGGTAGTCACGCACCCGCAGCGCGTCGTAGAGCGGCGCGCGTTCCGGCAGGTAGCCGATGCGTCGGCGCGCCGCCAGCGAGCCGCTGCCGATGGGCTCGCCACACACGCGGACCTCGCCGCTGTCGGGCGAGAGAAAGCCGGCGATGAGCCGCAGCGTGGTCGTCTTGCCGCAGCCGTTCGGGCCCAGCAGGCCGAGGATCTCGCCGCGCTGCACTTTGAAGCTCACGCCACGCAACACCGGCTGCGCGCCGTAGCTCTTGCGAACGTTCAGGAACTCGATGCTCGGCGACACGTTGACTTTGGAAGGTGATGAAAAACGACCCGCCGGGGCGGGTCGTGCAGACGGGGCGCGAAGCCCTTGTTCGCGAAACCTTATTCGAACACCTTGCCCTTGTGCTCGTCGTACTGCGCCGGCTCGTGGCTGTACCAGAGCTGGCCGTTGCGGGTGTCACGCAGCATCTTGAGCTTGTCGATCGAGCGCATCGACTCGTTGGCGCTCCAGGTGATGCCCGGCACCACGCCCTTTTCGTTCTCTGCCGTGTAGACCGCGTCACCGGAAAGAATCACGTAGCCGGTCTTGGGCAGCTTGAGCATCAGCGACTGGTGGCCTTGCGTGTGGCCCTTGGTGTCGAGGATGACGACCGAGCCGTCGCCGAACAGGTCGAAGTCACCGCTGAGTTCGAGGAAGTCGAAGTCGCGCGTGGTGTCGAAGTCTTTCAGCACGAAGGCGGCGCGCTGAAACTTCTCGGGCCACCAGGCGTTCTTCAGCTCGGCGTTCTGCACCACGTGGCGTGCTTTCGGGAACATCTTGATGTTGCCGGCGTGGTCGAGGTGGAAGTGCGAATAGATCACGTACTTCACGTCGTCGGTCTTGAAGCCGAGCTTCTGCAGCTGGCGGTCGATGACTTCGTCGCGCGACTGCTGGATGTTGAAGGCGCCGCACAGGCCGGCACCCCAGTACGAAGCGCACTGGTTGTCGGACACGGCCACGTTGTTGCCGGTGTCGAACACGATCAGGCCCCGCGGGTGCTGGATGATGTGCATCGTGACCGGGGCCTTGACCTTGGTGCCGACGCCGCTCATCGCGGTGAGGAAGCCCTTGTCGAGTTCGAGCAGGCCGCTCGTGACCTGCCAAAGCTTGATGCTCTGCGCATTCGACGCGACGCTCGCGACACACAACGCGGCAGCGGCCGCTATTCTGAACAGCGTGGTTTTCATGGGTGTCTCTTCCTCATTTTTTTGCCCCCTGCCGTGTGCTGTGCCCGTGCACGGGGAATTGGGGTAACGGGCTGCCCCTCTGGCGGCTGGCGAACCGGCCACTCGTTTGATTCTGCTGGAGTTGAACGGCGCTGTCACTGTCGGCTGGCTTCATAAACCGTGAAGGCGGCGTTTCGTGCCCGTGAATTCCGGGTCTACCCGCAGTTCCCTCGCCCCGTCGCCGGCGAAACCGCTTAAGTCCGCACTAAGGCCACGTTCCCAAATCGCGAATGGTCGTTTGTGGCCCGAGGGTGCACAGTGCAGGCTGTCACCGAAGAGACCGCAGGCAAAGGCATGGACACGGCACTGGAACTGGAGCAACTGCGCAGCTGGATCGGCCGCACCGAAACGCACACCGACCACGTTTGCGCTGCGCCCGTGGCCGCGCTCGCTGCCACGCTCGACCGTGCCGACCCCGAACCGCTGCCCGGCAGCGACCTGCCGCCACTCTGGCACTGGCTGTGTTTCACGCCGCAGGCGCGCGCCAGCGAGATCGGCCCTGATGGCCACGCCAAACGCGGTGGCTTCCTGCCGCCGGTGCCGCTGCCGCGCCGCATGTGGGCGGGGGGCCGGCTGCAGTTCAACCACCCGCTGCAGGTGGGCGACGAGATCACGCGGCTCTCGCGCATTGCCGACGTGAGCGTCAAACACGGGCGCAGCGGCGCGCTGGTGTTCGTGACGGTGCGGCATGAGGTGAGCAACGCACGCGGCCTGGCGCTGAGCGAAGAGCACGACATCGTGTACCGCGACAACCCGGCGCCCGGCGCGCCCCAACCCGAGCCGCAAGCAGCCCCCGCCGGCGCTGCTTTCAGCCGCGAGATCTTGCCCGACCCGGTCTTGCTGTTCCGCTACTCGGCGCTCACCTTCAACGGCCACCGCATCCACTACGACCGCCCGTACGCCACCGAGGTCGAGGGCTACCCCGGCCTGATCGTGCACGGCCCCTTGATCGCCACACTGTTGCTCGACCTGCTGCGCCGCGAGCGGCCCGAAGCTCGGGTGCGTCGCTTCGTCTTCAAGGCGATGCGACCGGTCTTCGACATCCACAGGTTCAGCGTCTGTGGCCAACCCGAGGCCGGCGCCCACGGTGAGCAGCGCGTGGCGCTGTGGGCGCGCGACCACGAAGGTTTTCTGGCCATGCAAGCCCACGCCGAACTCGGCTGACCCACACTCGAACCATGCCTTCCGCCCATCAAAAGTACCAGGACATCCGCGACGCCGTTCGCGCCCTCTGCGCCGAGTTTCCCGACGAGTACCACCGCAAGGTCGACGCGGCGCGCGGCTACCCCGAGGCCTTCGTCGACGCGCTGACGAAAGCCGGCTGGATGGCGGCGTTGATCCCGCAGGAATACGGCGGCTCCGGCCTGGGCCTGTCGGAAGCCTCGGTGATCATGGAAGAGATCAACCGCGCCGGTGGCAACTCCGGGGCCTGCCACGGCCAGATGTACAACATGGGCACGCTGCTGCGCCACGGCTCGGCCGCGCAGAAACAGCAGTACCTGCCGAAGATCGCGAGCGGCGAATTGCGTTTGCAGTCGATGGGCGTGACCGAGCCGAGCACCGGCACCGACACGACGAAGATCAAGACCACGGCCGTGAAGCGCGGCGACCGTTATGTGATCAATGGCCAGAAGGTCTGGATCTCGCGCATTCAGCATTCCGATCTGATGATTCTGCTGGCGCGCACCACGCCGCTGGCCGACGTGAAGAAGAAGAGCGAGGGCATGTCGGTCTTCATCGTCGATTTGCGCGACGCGATCGGCCACGGGCTGGACGTGCGGCCGATCCCGAACATGGTGAACCACGAGACCAACGAACTGTTTTTCGAGAACCTGGAGATCCCGGCCGAGAACCTGATCGGTGCCGAAGGCCAGGGCTTCAGGTACATCCTCGACGGCCTGAACGCCGAGCGCACGCTGATCGCGGCCGAGTGCATCGGCGACGGCCACTGGTTCATCGACCGCGTCACGCGCTACACCAAAGACCGCGTCGTGTTCGGCCGCCCGATCGGCCAGAACCAGGGCGTGCAGTTCCCGATCGCCGAAGCCCACATCGAGGTCGAAGCCGCCGACCTGATGCGCTGGGAAGCCTGCCGCCTGTTCGACGCGCCCGAGCCCTGCGGCGCGCAGGCCAACATGGCCAAGTACCTCGCGGCCAAGGCGAGCTGGGAAGCGGCCAACGCCTGCATCCAGTTCCATGGTGGCTTCGGCTTCGCCTGCGAATACGACGTGGAGCGCAAGTTCCGCGAGACGCGGCTCTACCAGGTGGCGCCGATCTCCACCAACATGATCCTGAGCTACGTGGCGGAACATGTGCTCGGGCTGCCTCGGAGTTACTGAGATGTTGCCGCTCGAGGGCATTACCGTCGTCGCGCTCGAACACGCGATCGCGGCACCGTTCTGCACGCGCCAACTGGCCGACCAGGGTGCGCGGGTCATCAAGGTCGAGCGTCCGGGTGTCGGCGATTTCGCGCGCGCTTACGACCAGCGCGTGCACGGCCAGTCGTCGCACTTCGTGTGGGTGAATCGCTCGAAGGAAAGCCTGACTCTCGACCTCAAGCACGCGCAGGCGCCCGAGGTGCTTTCGCGCCTGCTCGGCCAGGCCGACGTGCTGGTGCAGAACCTGGCGCCGGGCGCGGCGGCGCGGCTTGGGCTTTCGTTTGAGGCGCTGAGCGCGTTGCACCCGAAGCTGATCGTCTGCGACATCTCGGGTTATGGCGACGACCCTCAACAGCCCGGCCCGTACCGCGACAAGAAGGCTTACGACCTGCTGATCCAGAGCGAGTCGGGTTTTGTGTCGGTCACCGGTGGACCCGACGACCCGGCCAAGGCCGGTTGTTCGATCGCCGACATCGCAGCCGGCATGTACGCCTACAGCAACATCCTGACCGCGCTGATCGAGCGCGGCCGCACCGGCAAAGGCAAACGCATCGACGTGTCGATGCTGGAGAGCATGGTCGAGTGGATGGGCTACCCGATGTACTACGCCTTCGAAGGCGCGCCGCCACCGCCGCGCGCCGGTGCGGCCCACGCCACGATCTACCCCTACGGCCCGTTCGCGACCGGCGGCGGCCAGACCTTGATGCTCGGCCTGCAGAACGAACGCGAGTGGTTGGTGTTCTGCGAGCAGGTCTTGCAGCAACCGGCGTTGGCCACCGACGAACGTTTCAACACCAACGCGCGCCGCACCGAAGCGCGCGAAGGTCTGCGGGAGATCATCGCGCAGACCTTCACGGCGCTGACTGCCGAGCAGGTGGTGGCGCGGCTCGACGCCGCCGGCATCGCCAACGCCCAGGTCAACGACATGGCGCAGGTCTGGGCCCACGCGCAACTGCAGGCGCGCCAGCGCTGGATCGATGTGGCCACGCCGGCCGGCCCGGTGCCGGCGTTGCTGCCACCCGGAGTGCCTAACGCAGAAAGAGCGCGCATGAACGCCGTGCCAGCGCTCGGCCAGCACAGCCACGCCATCCTGGCCGGGCTGGGTTATTCGGCCGAGCAGATCATCGAACTGCAGCGCGACGGCGCGCTGTGAAAAGAACCCCATGAACATCCACTCCGACCCCGGCCAGGCGCTGGCGCATTTCGCTGCCACGCTGCGCTTCGAAGACATCCCCGCGCCAGTGCTGCGCCGCACCGAAGACCTGTTCCTCGACTGGCTCGGCTCGGCGCTCGCCGGCAAGGGCGCGCGCCCGGTCGAGAGCATCGCGCGCTTCATGGAAAGCATGGGGCCGGCCGACGGCCCGAGCGAAGTCCTGATCCACCGGCGTGGCAGCAGCCCGCTGGTGGCGGCCGCCATCAACGCGGCGGCCTCGCACTTCGCGGAACAGGACGACGTGCACAACGGTTCGGTGTTCCACCCCGCCGCGGTCGTGTTCCCGCCCGCGCTGGCCGTGGCACAGGCGCTTGGCCTCGGCGGGCGCGATCTGTTGCGGGCGAGTGTGGTCGGCTACGAAGTCGGCATCCGTGTCGGCGAGTTCCTTGGCCGCTCGCACTACCGCGTGTTCCACACGACGGGCACCGCCGGCACGATCGCGGCTGCAGCTGCTGTCGGCAGCTTGCTCGGCCTCACGCCAGCGCAGATGCAGCATGCGTTCGGCTCGGCCGGCACGCAGTCGGCCGGACTGTGGGAATTCCTGCGTGACGCGGCCGACTCCAAACAACTGCACACGGCGCACGCCGCAAGCGCCGGCCTCAGCGCGGCTTATCTCGCGCACGACGGCTTCACCGGCGCCCAGCGCATTTTCGACGGCGTGCGTGGTTTGGCAGCGGGCATGTCGAGCGACTCCGATCCGACGCGCCTCTACGATCGTTTGGGATCTCGCTGGGCGCTGATCGAGACCTCGTTCAAATTCCACGCCTCGTGCCGCCACACACACCCCGCCGCCGACGCCTTGCAGCAATTGATGCGCGAGCACAAGCTGAGTGCCGATGCGGTGCAGCGTGTGACGGCGCAAGTGCACCAGGGTGCGATCGACGTGCTCGGCCCGGTCACCGACCCGCAGACGGTGCATCAGGGCAAGTTCTCGATGGGCACGGTGCTCGGGCTGATCGCCACGCGCGGCCACGCCGGGCTGGCGGAGTTCGATGCCGACTACAAGGCGAATGCGGTGGTGGCGTTCCGCAACAAGGTCGAGATGGTTCTCGACCCGGAAGTCGACGCCGCCTACCCCGCACGCTGGATCGGCAAGGTGCTGGTGCAGACGACCGATGGCCGCACCTTGAGTGGCCGCGTCGATGAACCCAAGGGCGACCCGGGCAACACCCTCGACCGCGCCGAGATCGAGGCCAAGGCCGTGCGCCTGGCGCAGTACCAGGGCGGCGCGACCGAAGTGGAAATGCGCGGCGTGATCGAACGTGTGTGGGCGCTGGCCGATGCGCCCCTGCTTTCGAAGTTCTTCGGCTGAAGCGTGGCGATGCAACGATCGCTGCTGTTCGTGCCGGGCTCCCGGCCCGAGCGTTTCGACAAGGCGCTGGCCGCGGGCGCCGATGGGGTCATTGTCGATCTGGAAGACGCGGTCGCACCGACCGACAAGGTGACTGCGCGCGAATCGGTGCGCGCCTGGCTGCGGCCCGAGCACGCTGTCATCGTGCGCATCAACGCAGCCGACACGCCCTGGTTCGTGGACGACATCGCGCTTTGTGCTTTGCCCGGTGTGACCGCGGTGATGTTGCCGAAGGCCGAGCGCGCCGACACCATCGCCACATTGATGGCCGCAGGCGCAAAGAGCGTGCTGCCGCTGATCGAAAGTGCGGTCGGTTTCGCAGCACTCGCGATCATCGCCGCCGCACCCGGCGTGCGGCGGCTGGTTTTCGGCTCCATCGACTTCCAGCTCGACCTGGGTATGCGTGACGCGCTCGAAGACGAACTTCTCTACTTTCGTTCGCAGATCGTGCTGGCCTCACGCCTCGCCGGTCTCGCCGCACCCATCGACGGCGTCAGTACCGCGATCTACGATGCCGTCACACTGCACGCCGACGTGCAACGCGCCCGCCGCCTCGGTTTCGGCGGCAAGCTGTGCATCCACCCGAAGCAGGTCGAGGGCGTGCACCGCGGATTCGCGCCCGGCGCCGACGAGCTCGCGTGGGCGCGGCGTGTGCTCGCCGCGTCGGCCGCGGCCGGTGGCGCCGCCATCGCCGTCGACGGCAAGATGGTCGACAAGCCGGTGTTGCTGCGCGCCGAACGCCTCGTCGCCGCGGCGGCGCTGATCAGTCGTCCAGAAACCCGCCCTTGAAGAAGCTCCACGCCGTGCCGTCGTGCAGGTAGAAGCAGCCGTCGGCGCAGTTTTCTTTCCCCGGAAAAAACTCGCGGTACTCGCGCGGCACGATGCGCGCGAGTTGCGAGTCGCTCAGTTCCTCGAACTGTTCGGGGTCGATAGGCTGGCCGACCTTCAGGCGTTGTCTTTCCATCGCGGGGCTTCGAAGTTGCAGGCCGCATTCTGGCCCCGGCGCAGCTTCAGGGCAGCGTGCGCAGCAGCCGCTTCATCACCTTGCCGTTGGCATTGCGTGGCAAGGGCTCGGCGCTCCAGGTGAAACTTTCGGGCACCTTGTAGTCGGCCAGGCGTTCGGCGCAGTAGCGCTTGAGCACCTCGTCGTCGGGCCGCAACGACGGTGCGTGCACGAAGGCATGCACGCGTTCGCCGAGGACAGGGCAGGGATTGCCGACGATCGCCGCTTCGACCACACCGGGCCAGGCCATCAGCACGTTCTCGACCTCGACCGAGTAGACCTTGAAACCACCGCGGTTGAGCATGTCTTTCTTGCGGTCGACGATGCGCACGAAGCCTTGTTCGTCGACCGACCCCATGTCGCCCGAATGCCAATAACCGGCGGTGAACTCGCGCGCGGTCGCCTGCGGGTTGGCCCAGTAGCCGGGCACGACCATCGGGCCGCCGATCCAGAGTTCGCCGGTGGCGCCAGGGGCGACTTCGCGGCCTTCGTCGTCCATCACGCGGATGTCGGCGGCGGGCAGGGCCACGCCGACGGAATCGGCGTGCGCGCGGGTAAGACCGGCCGGGATCATGGTCGCGGGTGACGTGGTTTCGGTCGCACCGTAGGCGTTCTGCAAGGTGAGGCCGGGCAGGGCTTGTGCGAGTGCGTCGATGGTGGCGACCGGCATCGGCGCGCCACCATAACCGCCAACACGCCAGGCCGACAGATCCGCTTCGGCGAAGACCGGGCTCAGCAGGCAGAGCTTGTACATCGCCGGCACCATCAGCGTGTGGCTGACGCGCTCGCGCGCCATCAGCCGCACGAAGGCATCGGCCTTGAACTCGGGCACGATCACGACCGCGCCGCCGACCTGCCACATCGTCGCGACGATCGCGATCAGGCCGGTCACGTGGCTGGCCGGTACCGCGAGCGCCGAACGGTCTTGCGCGCCGAGCTTCATGCAGGCCTGGAAGTGCAGCGCCGAATGTGCGATCGACAGGTGCGTGAGCATCGCGCCCTTGGGCTGGCCGGTCGTGCCCGAGGTGTAGAGGATCACCGCGACATCGGTTTCGCGCGTGGGTGCCGCGGGCGGAATCGTTTGCGCCGTGCTTGCCAGTGTGACGAGGCTGCTCGCTGCAATGCGGCGTGACAAGGCCGGCGAGTCGCTGCTGTCGGGCACACGCTCGGCGAGCTCGTCGTCGAACACGATCGCCATCGCGCCGCACTGGTTCGCGATGTAAGCCAGGCCCGGGCGCTGCTCGCGCACTCCTACCGGTACCGCGATCGCACCGAGCCGTTGCAGGGCCAGCAGCACGGTCAGGAATTCGGGCCGGTTGCTCAGCAGCATCAGCACACGTTCGCCAGCGGCGATGCCCTGCGCGGCGAACGCGGCCGACAGGCGATCGGCTTCGTCACCGACTTGCGCGTAGCTCCAGCGGCGGCTTTCGAACACGCTGGCGTCGTGTTGCGCGCGCGATGCACGCGAGCGCTCGAACATCGCATGCAGGCTCGTCGGCCGCTCGGCGAAACAGCGCACGATCCGGTCGCCGTACAAGGCCTCGGCGCGCAGCGCCGGCATCTCGCAGTCTTGCCAGGGGCTCACACGGCGGCCCGTTCGACGTTGCCGCCGCGCTCGATCACCACCTCGCTGTCGACGATGCGGCGCGAATGGTTCAGGTCGCTCTGCGCGATCAGGACCGACGTGGCGCTGCCTTTCAACCCTTTGATCACTTCGCCGAGGCGTTTGGACAGAACCGGCGCCACGCCTTCGAAAGGTTCGTCGAGCAACAACAGCCGTGTGCCGACCGCCAAGGCGCGGCCGAGCGCGACCAGCTTCTGCTGCCCGCCCGAGAGCAGCAGGGCCTTGCGCGCGCGCATCTCCAGCAGCTCGGGCAGGACGCGGTAGACGAGCGCGAGCCGCTCGGCTTGTTTCAGCGATTTGTTGACCCACACCGGCACGAGGATGTTCTCTTCGACGGTCAACTCCGGCACGAGCCCGCGGTCTTCCGGCATGTAGCCGATGCCGAGCGCGGCGCGCGCGTGCGGTGGCAGTTTGCCGAGGTCTTGCCCGTCGAACACGATGCGACCCTGGCTGGGGGCCAGGTGGCCCATCAGCGTGCGGATCAGCGTGGTCTTGCCAGCGCCGTTGCGGCCGACCAGACCGACCATGCGGCCGGTGTCGACTTGCAGGGACAGGCCGCGCAGCACCTGCACCGACTGGATCGCGACGTGGACGGATTCGACTTGCAGCATATGGGCTATTCCTGCAACAGTTCGCCGGTGACGTAGCGGCGCACGTCGTCTGTCGCCAGCGCTTCGCCCGGCGCGCCGTCGGCGATGATGCGGCCGCTGTAGAACGCGACCACGCGGCTCGCGTAGCGCTCGACGATGTCCATGTCGTGTTCGACGAACAGCACCGTCATCGCTTCCTGCCCGAGCGCCGACATGATGGTTTCCATCATCGGGAATTTTTCTTCGGCCGAAACGCCGCTGGTCGGCTCGTCGAGCAGCAGCAGCTTCGGCGCGGCGGTCAGCGCCATCGCGATGTCGAGCAGCTTGCGGATGCCACCGGGCAGCTCGGCCACGCGGCGCTCGCGGTGCTCAGCGAGGCGAAAACGTTCGAGTAAGGCATCGGCCCTGTCGATCGCCGACGAACGCCGCGCCGGCTGCCAGAAGCTTAAGCGCTGGTCGTGGCACGCGTTGGCGACGAGCATGTTGTCGAGCACGCTCAGGTCGCCGTAGAGCTGCGGGATCTGGAACGAACGCGCCACGCCGAGCCGCGTGATCGCACGCGGCGCCAGCGGCGTGATGTCGCGGCCGTCGAAGTTGATATGGCCTTCGTCGGGCTTCAAGTAGCCGGTGATCATGTTGACGAAGGTGGTCTTGCCGGCACCGTTGCTGCCGATCAGGCTCACGCGTTCGCCTGCGGCGATGCTGATGCTGATGTCGGCCGCAGCGACCACCGCGCCGAAGCGTTTGTTGACGCCACGGGCTTCGAGCATCGCCGTCATTTCGTCGACCCCTTGGTCCACAACGAGCCGATGCCTTTGGGGAGGAATCGGATCACGAACAGCAGGAACACACCGAGCGCCAGCTGCCAGGTGTTCGGAAAGTACGCACTCGAGAACGAGCTGCGCGTCGAGTACCTCGGCGGCTCGGTGCGGCAGGCGATGGCGATCAACTTCGTGCTCGCCGCGTTCTGCGGCGGGCTGGGCGGCGCGCTGGTGGTGATGTCGCTCGGCCACATCGAGCCCAACTTCAGCTTCTGGACCACCTCCGGCGAGTTCGTCTTCGTTGCGATCCTTGCAGGCTGGCAAAGCGTGGCCGCCGTCTTCGTCGCGAGCACAGTGCTGGAAGTGGTGCGTTCGTTTTCGAGCGCCTACTTTCCGAACACCTGGCAGCTCGCGCTCGGCCTCTTCCTGCTGTTCGTGATCCGCTTCCTGCCGAAGGGCATCGGCTCACTCTGGCACCGGGAGGGCCGCTGATGGGCGGCGCGCTGCTCGAGGCTCGTGGCGTCAACAAGCGCTTCGGCGCGGTCGTCGCGGCCGCCGACATGCAGATGAGCCTGGCCGGCGGCGAGCGCGTGAGCCTGATCGGCAGCAACGGCGCCGGCAAGACCACCTTCGTCAACATGATCACGGGCTACCTCAAGCCCGACGACGGCCAGATCCTGCTCGACGGCCGCGACATCACGCCGCTTTCGCCGCGCGAGATCACGCGGCTCGGCGTGGCCCGCTCGTTTCAGATTCCGCAGCTCTGCGCCGACCTGACGGTGATGGACAACATGCTCGTCGCCAACGCCTGCCACGACCCGGGCCTCAGCTTCTGGAAGCCGGCACGGCGGCGCGAGACGGCCGAGCGCGCCGATGCGCTGCTCGATCGCTTCAAGCTGCAGGAGCACCGCGGCCGGCGCAGCGCCGAGCTGCCGGGCGGCGTGAGGAAGCTGCTCGACATCGCGATGTCACTGTCGGCCGAGCCGCGCCTGCTGCTGCTCGACGAGCCGACCAGCGGCGTCGCCGCCGAAGAAAAGTTCCCGATGATGGACACCATCATGCGCGGGCTCGAGGACGCGGCGATGACGGTGCTCTTCGTCGAGCACGACATGGACATCGTCGAGCGCTACGCCAGCCGCGTCATCGCCTTCTACGCCGGCCGCATCATCGCCGACGCCGCGCCCGGGCCGGCGCTGGCCAGTGCCGACGTGCGGCGCTACGTCACCGGCGAGCTGCTCGCCGAATAGGCCACCGGCGATGCTGCAGATCGAGTCGCTGCACGTCCGGATCCAGAGCGTCGAGGCGCTGCGCGGCATCAGCCTGAGCGTGCCGGACGGCGCCCTGGTCGGCCTGGTCGGCCG
>JANYFX010000104.1 GCA_025359585.1 Rhizobacter sp.
AGATGGTCAAGGGCATGGGCGGCGCGATGGACCTGGTGGCCGGCGTGGCGCGCGTGATCGTGCTGATGGAACACGTGGCGAAGAAGAAGGACGGCACGATCGACATGAAGATCATCCCGGCCTGCACGCTGCCTCTGACCGGCGTGGGCGTGGTCAACCGCATCATCACCGACCTGGCCGTGCTCGACGTGACGCCGCAGGGCCTGAAGGTGGTCGAGCTGGCGGAAGGCGTGACGCTCGACGAGCTGAAGTCCAAGACCGGCGTGCCGCTGCACTGAGCCCGGGCAGCGCCCCAGGCCTCAGGGCTTGGCGGCAGCCTGCTGGCGCTGCAGTTCCTTGCGCTTCATCTCGAGGTACTCGTTGCGTTCGAGTTCGTGCAACTGCACCGGGTAGCGCTCGATGCTCGCGTACCAGTCGCGCATGCGGCGTTCGCTCTGCTCGGCGGGCGGCAAGCCGAGCGCACCGAGGTAGGCCTCGATCGCCAGGTAGTAGCGCATCGTGTTGCGCTCGACCACGCCGCGCACGTTACCCATGTACACCGGCTTGCCGTCGCTGCCGCGGCCGGTGATGCTGAAACCGACCTTGTTTCGCCCGACGGTCGCGAGGTAACCCTCCATCGCCAGACGCGCCGCAAAGCCGTAGGCGTAGGAGTACGACATGTGGACGAAAGTGCGCTTCGCGTCCAGTGATACCGCCTCCAGCATCAGCCGGTAGTTCTTCGTGCCCATCGGCCCGGCCTCGGCGTTGAGCTGCACGTGCAGGTAGTCGGGCGCCGCGCTGACGAGCTTGTAGTGGAAGTCGATGTGGTGCGCGGCATCGAGCGGCTGGTCCCAGGTTCTGGCGACGGCCAGGCTGACCGTGGGCGGCTGGGCGCTGGCGGCGGCGCGGCAGTCCTTCACGAGCAGGTGCACCATCAGGATGTCGCACCAATGGTCGGGGCCTTGCAGCGCCGTGCTCACCGCCGCATGCGGCCACTCGACCACCGAAAAAATCTCGCCCTTCAGGTCACCGTCGGTCTGGTTCGACTCGATGACCAGCGGGCGCTGGAACTGGTTGTGCGCGAGCTGTTCCTGCAAGGCGGCGTGGCGCGCGCGCAGGCTCGCGGCGTCTTGCGCACAGGCCGTGCCGGCGCCGAACACGGTGGCCGCGAAAGCGCAGAGCCACGCTCTGTGGCGGGTGCTGTTCGGGCGGTGCGCTGCTGCCATCGGGGTCTCGGCCTGTCTCGGAAAGCGGTCCGGCACACGATACAACAGCACAGGCCCGTGCCGCCACGCGGTTCACCCGGTGGCCAGGGCCCGCGCTGCCTCGCTCACGAGTTCGGGCCCGCGGTAGATGAAGCCGGTGTAGATCTGCACCAGGTCGGCTCCGGCGGCGCGCTTGGCGCGCGCGTCGGCGGCGCTGAGCACGCCGCCCACGCCGATGATCGGGTAAGCGCTGCCGAGCGTGGCGCGCAACTGCGCGATCACGCGGTTCGAGGCTTCGAACACCGGTGCGCCTGAAAGACCACCGGCCTCTGCCCCATGCTGCAAGTGCTTGACTGCGTCGCGTGCGACGGTGGTGTTGGTGGCGATCACGCCGTCGATGCCGTGGCGCTTCAGGATGGCGGCCACCGCGTCGACTTGCGACGCATCGAGGTCGGGGGCGATCTTCACGAAGATCGGCACGCTGCGCTTGTGCCGCGACGCGAGCACTTGTTTGCGTTCCTGCACGGCGGCGAGCAGCGCGTCGAGTGCCGCGTCGCTCTGCAGGTCGCGCAGGTTCTTCGTGTTCGGGCTCGAGATGTTGACGGTCACGTAATCGGCATGCGGATACACGCCGTCCAGGCACAGCAGGTAGTCGTCCACCGCGCGTTCGATCGGCGTGGCGGCGTTCTTGCCGATGTTCAGGCCGAGGATGCCGCCGCTGCCGCGGAACTTCGCCTTCTGCACGTTGGCCAGGAACGCGGCGAGACCGTCGTTGTTGAAGCCGAGCCGATTGATCAGCGCGTTGGCTTCGGGCAGCCGGAACATGCGCGGCTTCGGGTTGCCGGGTTGTGCCTTCGGCGTGACGGTGCCGACCTCGATGAAACCGAAGCCCATCACGCCCAGGCCGTCGATGCAGCGGCCGTTCTTGTCGAGCCCGGCCGCCAGACCGACACGGTTGGGGAACGTGAGGCCCGCCACGGTCACCGGGTCGTTCATGCGCGGCTGCTGCCACAGACACTGCATCGGCGTGTTCTGCAGCCGGGCCAATGCGCCGAGCGTCAGCTCGTGGGCGTGTTCGGGATCTAGGCCAAAAAGGAAAGGGCGGGCGAGGGGGTAGGGCAGGAGTGACATTCGCAGAGGGCCGTGGCGTGAGCGCCCATTGTCGCAAAGCCCTGCATGGGCATACTGCGGCGTTGATTCGAGGAGAGCCACATGACCGACACCCGCATGGAACGCGACACCTTCGGCGATATCGCCGTGGCAAACACCTGCCTGTGGGGCGCGCAGACGCAGCGCTCGCTGCACCACTTCGACATTTCCACCGAGCGCATGCCGCACGAGCTGCTGATGGCGCTGGCGCTGGTCAAGCGCAGTGCGGCCTTCGTCAACCGCGAGCTCGGTGTGCTCGACGCGAAGAAAGCCGAGGCGATCATCGCTGCGGCAGACGAAGTGCTCGCCGGCCAGCACGACGCGCAGTTCCCGCTCTCGGTCTGGCAGACGGGCTCGGGCACGCAGAGCAACATGAACATGAACGAGGTGCTGGCGAACCGCGCTTCGGTGCTGATGGGTGGCGTGGTCGGCGAAGCGCGACTCGTGCACCCGAACGACGACGTGAACCGCGGCCAGTCGTCGAACGACGTGTTCCCGACGGCGATGAGCGTGGCCGCGCTGCAGGCGATCGAAAGCCGGCTGCTGCCATCGCTTGCCACCTTGCGTGAAACGCTCGCAGCCAAGTCTGTCGCTTTCGCCGACGTGGTGAAGATCGGCCGCACCCACTTGCAAGACGCGACGCCGCTGACGCTCGGCCAGGAAATCTCCGGCTGGGTCGCGCAGATCGACCATTGCATTCGCCACCTGCGCACCACACGACCGCACCTGCGCGAGCTGGCGCTCGGTGGCACAGCCGTGGGCACAGGCTTGAACGCACACCCGGAGTTCGGTACGCGCGTCGCGGCCGAGCTGGCGCGTGCGACGGGCCTGGCTTTCGAGTCGGCACCGAACAAGTTCGAAGCGCTCGCCGCGCATGACGCGATGGTGTTCGCCCACGGCGCGCTGAAGACACTCGCCGCCTCGCTGATGAAGATCGCCAACGACGTGCGCTGGCTCGCTTCCGGCCCGCGCTCGGGGCTGGGCGAG
>JANYFX010000125.1 GCA_025359585.1 Rhizobacter sp.
CCAGCTTGGGGACCAACTACATGTCCTCCGGCAGCACCAGCTGGTTGCCCCGTCCTTGAAGGTGACATAACCCGTGGCGGAGGCGGGGCTCACGCTGGCAGTGAGAGTGATCGTCTGGTTCACGCGGCTCGGGTTGACGCTGGTTGTGAGTGCCGTGGTTGTTGTCATCAGGTTGACAGTCTGGATCACGATCGCGGACGTACTCGTGGCGTTCAAGACATCGCCCTGATAAACCGCTTTGATATTGCGTGTCCCCGACGCCGGTAGCCCCCTGCTCAGCGTGGCCACCCCCGCACTCAGATTGGCGTAGCCGAGACTGGTCGTGCCATCCATGAAGTTCACAGACCCCGTGGCAGTCGCAGGACTCACTGTGGCCGAGAGAACGGTCGGCTGATTGCCATTCGTCGGATTGACGCTGGAAGTCAGGGTCGTGGTCGTGGCGATCTGGGCGTTGACGGTCTGTACGAGCGCAGTCGAAGTGCTGGTGGCGTAGCTACCATCGCTGACATAAACGGCAGTCAGGTTGTGAGCACCCGCCGTCGTGAGACTCCCGGACCAGGTGGCCAGGCCCCCGGAGACGCTCGCGCTGCCCAAGGTGCCGGCCCCGTCCATGAAGGTCACCGTACCGGTCGCGGCCGGCGGGCTCACAGTGGCAGTGAGCACCGTGGTTTGGTTGGCGTAGCTCGGGTTGACGCTGGACGTGAGCGCGGTCGACGTCGATTGACCGGCGGGCACGGACTCTATCGTGGCGCCAGAGGTGCTGGGCAGGTTGTTTCCGTCCCCCGAAAAAACCGCCGTCAAAGAGTGATTGCCCGCGACTGCGAACACCGCACTGTAGGAACTGACGCCGGAAACAACCGGGTTGGTGCTCAACGTTGCCGTGCCATCCTTGAACGTGACAGTCCCAGTGGCACTTGGGTTGCTTACGGTCGCCGTAAGCAGCACAGGCTGGCCCGGCGTGGCTGGATTGGGTGCGGCGGTGAGAGTCGTCGTCGAACTTCCGAGGTCGACAGTTTGGGTGATTCCGGAAGAACTGCTCGCTAAGTTGTTTGCGTCCCCTGCGTAGGTTGCCCACACACTGTGGGAACCCGCTGCATTGAAGTTCGCGGTGTACGTAGCAGTTCCGGCACTGATGGTCCCAGTTCCCAATGTGGAGCCGTTGTCTATGAACGTCACTAATCCTGTGGGATTGGTTCCGGATATGGCCGCCGTGAGAGTGACTGGCTGCCCGAAGGGGGACGGGTTCAATCCACTAGACACGACAACAGAGGAGTTCCCAGCCGTGATTGTTTCGGTGAGCGGGCTCGACGTACTGTCGGTCGTGGAGGGGTCCCCGCTGTAGGTCGCCGTCAGCGTGTGAGTTCCCGCAGTGGAATAGGTGGGGTAAAAATAGGCGGGTGGTCCCTGGAATGGCGCAGTCGCCACGACAGTGCTGCCCTCCTTGAACGTCACGGTACCCGAACCGAGTCCTCCGCTGAACGAAACCGTCGCGGCGTAACTCAGGAACCCCCCCACCTGGACTGGATTCGCGGAGGCCGTCAAGGCAACAGAGGTGGTGTTGATATTCACGGTCTCGGCGATCGGAGCTGACGTGCTCCCCGCATTGACCGCATCACCCGAATAAACGGCCGTGATGCTGTGCGCTCCTGTAGGGACCATCTGAATGCCAAACGACCCACTGTCGCCGAACAGTGACGCGGAACCCAGCACGGTGGCGCCGTCCTTGAACGTCACGGTACCCGACGGATTGTTGCCCGTCACAACGGCAGTCATCGTCATGATGTCTGCGCTGCGCATCGGATTCGGACTGACGGTCAGCGTGGTCGAAGTCGAAACCAGGTTGACGGCCTCGATGACCGTTGCAGAGGTGCTGGTCGCGTTGTATCCATCGCCTTCATATGTCGCGACCAGGTTGTGATTCCCAGACGTATTGAATGTCGCACTGAAGGTATAGGTGCCGCCCGCAGTGAGAGGCCCCCCTCCCAGGTACGTGCCCCCATCCATCACGTAAACACTGCCCCCGGGGAAGTAGCCGGCCACCGTCACGGTGATGTCCGCAGACTGCCCCACGAGAATCGACGCCGGTGATCTGGTCAAAACGGTCGTCGTAGTGTTGACCTGCACGGTCTCGTTTACCGTTACCGATGTGCTCGCAGTATTGTTGCCGTCGCCAAGGTATGCCGCACTGATCGCGTGGACTCCTGGACCGAAATTCCAGACCAGCACGGCCTGGCCTGCCGTGACAGGCACCTGGGTAATTTGACTTCCACCGTCCAGGAAGTTGACGAATCCGGTCGGACTGTTTCCAGAAATCGTGGCCGCGATGGTCACATCACGCCCCGCACCGACAGGATTGGGGCTCACGTTCAGAGTGGTCGACGAAGCCGTCGCAGTCACTGTCTGGCTCAGGTTGCTCGAAGTGCTGCTCGCGTTGTTGCTGTCGCCTGCATACACTGCATTGAGAGTGTGGGTCCCCGCAGCACCAAAGGTGGCGACGTAGGTTGCGAGGCCAGCGCTAACGGTACCCGTACCCAACGTCGCTGCCCCATCCTTGAACGTCACGGTTCCGGTTGGGATAGCACCAGTCACGGTCGCAGTGAGCGTCACGCTCTGGCCTACCGGAACTGAGTTGGCACTTGTGGCCAGCGACGTTGTCGTTGTCGCGACGTTCACGGTCTGGGTGCGCACTGCAGACGTGCTGGTTGCGTTGTTTGCGTCGCCTTGATAGACCGCTGTCAGGCTGTGGCTTCCCACACTCGCGAAAGCCGCTACGAACGTCGTCGCTCCCGCACTGACAGTTCCAGTTCCGAGCGTTGCAGCTCCGTCCATAAACGTCACGATCCCGGTCGGAGAGGTACCAGTCACTGTCGCGGTGAGCGTCACGTTCTGGCCGACCTTCGCCGGGTTCGTGCCCGACGTCAATGCAGTTGTCGTCGCTCGCGGATTCACCGTCTGCGTGAGTGATACGGATGTGCTTGTGGCGTTGTTCGCGTCGCCTGCGTAACTCGCGGTCAGGCTGTGGCTACCCGCCACCGCGAATGTCGCTGCGAAGGTCGCTTTACCGGCGGCCACCGTGCCAGTGCCGAGAGTGGTGGCACCATCCTTGAACGTAACGGCACCGGTCGGACTCGTGCCGGTGATGGTGGCGGTCAACGTCGTACTTTGCGCGACGTTTGCCGGGTTGACGCTCGAAGTTAGAACCGTCGTCGATGTCCGTGCCGTGACTGTTTCCGTCACTGCCGCCGAGGTGCTGGTGGCGTTGTTGGTGTTCCCAGCGTAGACGGCGGTTAAGGAGTGACTGCCGGCAGTTGTGAACGTGGCGGCGAAGGTCGCCACTCCAGCGCTCACCGCGCCGGTGCCTAGGGTTGTCGCGCCATCCTTGAACGTGACATTGCCAGTGGCATTGGTGCCCGTGACGTTAGCAGTGAGAGTCACGCTTTGGCCAACGGGCGCCGGATTGGTGCCTGAGGCGAGCACGGTGGTAGTTGCACGGATCGTCACCGTCTCAGCAATCGCGGCTGAAGTGCTCGTCGCATTGTTCGTGTCGCCTGCGTACACAGCAGTCAAGCTGTGGCTGGCTACTGTCGCAAAACTTGCGGCAAACGTGGCCTTGCCGGCGCTCACCGCGCCAGTCCCCAGGGTGGTGGTGCCGTCTTTGAACGTGATATTCCCCGTGGCATTCGTTCCCGTCACGGTGGCGGTTAGCGCCACGCTCTGCCCAACCGTCGCGGGGTTGGTTCCGGATGCAAGAACGGTGGTCGTGGTCCGGATGTTGACCGTTTCAGCCAACGCCACCGATGTACTCGTCGCGTTCACGGTATCCCCACCGTAAACGGCTGTGAGGCTGTGGCTCGCCTTGGTCGCGAAGGTCGTGGCAAGAGTGGCTTTGCCGGCACTGATCGTGCCGGTGCCGATCGTGCTCGTGCCATCCTTGAAGGTGACGGTGCCGGTCGGTGTGGTGCCCGTCACCGTGGCAGTGAGCGTCACGCTCTGACCCACGGTCGCCGGGTTGGCGCTGGACGTCAACACGGTTGTAGTGCTGGTCAGGGCGAATGCTGAGCTGGCGAATATGCCTGCGAAGGCAACGCAAAGGGACAAGCCAATTTGGCGCAGGCCGGCGAACCGCCCGTTCCAGAAGGCGGGGTGGAAAGGCGAGGGTCCAGCGGACAGCCCGAAGGGCCGGACTCGCACCATGTCGTTGCTCTTCATTGTGTTGCCCCAGTCACGCTTTGTTGTTCGTTTTGTGATGACCGTGCTTGGTGCCATCGCGCTCTCGGCCTTGATCTCTGCGCGCCTGGTTGAAGTCG
>JANYFX010000142.1 GCA_025359585.1 Rhizobacter sp.
CGCCGTTCGCGCAGGAGCCCATCGAGATGACCCAGCGCGGCTCGGCCATCTGGTCGTAGACCTTGCGCAGCGCCGGCGCCATCTTGTTGCACAGCGTGCCGGCCACGATCATCAGGTCGCTCTGGCGCGGGCTGGGGCGAAACAGCATGCCGAAACGGTCGATGTCGTAGCGCGCCGCACCGGCGTGCATCATCTCGACGGCGCAGCACGCCAGACCGAAAGTCATCGGCCACAAGGAACCGGTCTTCGACCAGTTCAGCAGCGTGTCGACGCTGGTGGTGACGAAGCCTTCCTTGAGTACGCCTTCAATGCCCATCGTGATGCTCTCTGATCATTCCCAATCGAGTGCACCCTTTTTCCACTCGTAGGCGAAGCCGACGACAAGAATGCCCAGGAAAATCATCATGGCCCAGAAGCCGGTCGGCCCGATCTCCTTGAGCGACACCGCCCAGGGAAAGAGGAACGCGATTTCCAGGTCGAAAAGAATGAAGAGGATGGCGACGAGGTAGTAGCGCACGTCGAACTTCATGCGCGCGTCTTCAAAAGCTTCGAAGCCGCACTCGTAGGGCGAGTTCTTGGCCTTGTCGGGCCGGTGCGGCCCGAGCACGAACCCGAGAACCTGCGGCGCCACCCCCACTGCTGCACCGATCAGGATGAACAGGATGACGGGCAGGTAAGGTTCCAGATTCATGTCTTGTCGCACGCCTGCGAAGGCACGCTTGGGCTGGAGCAATCCAGGCCCGCCGCGAGGCGACGAGACTGGAAAAAATGTTGGTGCCGTCGGCGAGACTCGAACTCGCACAGCTTTCGCCACTACCCCCTCAAGATAGCGTGTCTACCAATTTCACCACGACGGCCTAGCACTCGATTTCTGTCTGGTTTGCTTGAGGAATTTGCTTACCAAACAGCGATGGATTCTAACCACAAAGGTCGCGCGACTCTGGGAGTTCGCTGCACTGCAACAACGCTGTCACGCCCTCTGTGACAGCCGCTGTTCGACGCGCCTCAGGCGCGCCGCTTCATTTCGCCGGAACAGCGCCCGCGCCGGAGGCCGGAACGACCGGTGCCGGCGGTGCGACAACGCTTGCAGCACTCGCTGCACCGGGGATCAGCGCGGCGCCAGTGGCGGGCACGCTGGCAGCCGGCGCACTCGCCGCAGGGCGGTCGAGAACGCTGCCCGTCGCGGGGCGTGCACGGTCGTTCGAGAAGTAGGCCAGCGCCAGCGTGCAGACGAAGAACACCGCCGCGCACACCGCCGTCGAGCGCGACATGAAGTTCGCACTGCCGGTCGCACCAAACAGGCTGCCCGACGCACCACTGCCGAACGACGCGCCCATGTCGGCGCCCTTGCCGTGCTGGATGAGCACGAGGCCGATCATCACCAGCGCTGCAATGATCTGCAACGCCACCACCAGGTTCAACAGCAAGTTCATTTCTTCGACTCCGAAAATATTGTTTTGATCAGCCCGCGGCGCGGCAGATGGCGGCGAAGTCGGCGGCCTTCAACGAGGCCCCACCGATCAGGCCACCGTCGATGTCGGGCTGTGCGAACAGCACCGCGGCGTTGTCGGCCTTGACGCTGCCGCCGTAGAGGATCTTCATGTCGGCCGCGTGCTCGGTCGCGGCCTTGAGTTGGGCACGCAACAAAGCGTGCACGGCTTGCGCCTGTTCCGGCGAGGCCGTCTTGCCGGTGCCGATGGCCCAGACCGGCTCGTAGGCCACGACGATCTGAGAGATGCAGTGCGCGAGGGTGTGGATCACGGCCGAGAGCTGACGCTTGACCACTGCATCGGTCTGGCCTGCTTCTCGCTCGGCCAGCGTTTCACCGACACACACGATCGGTGTGAGGCGGTGGGCCAACGCAGCCTTCGCCTTGTCAGCCACCAACTGATCCGATTCGCCGTGCATCGCACGGCGTTCCGAATGGCCGGCCAGCACATAACGACAGCCGAACTCGGCCAGCATCGCCGCCGACAGCTCGCCCGTGTACGCACCCGACTCGAAGGCCGAACAGTCCTGCGCGCCCCACTTGATTTCTTCGCCTTGCAACGACAAAGCCACCTCGCCCAAGTACACCGCCGGTGCGCACACCGCCACCTCGGCGACCCACGGGCCTGCTGCCTTCAACGCAGCCAGCAGTTCGGCATTGGCCGCGCGGCTGCCGTTCATCTTCCAGTTGCCGACGACGAGTTTGTGAGACATCGAATGTGGTTCCGGTTGAATGCTCACCACACCAGCACGAGCTTGCCGATGTGCTGGTTCGTTTCCATCAGCGTGTGGGCCGCAGCCGCTTGCGCGGCCGGGAACACCTGGAAAATCACCGGCTTCACACGCCCTGCTTCGAGCCAGGGCCACACGTTCTGGCGCAACGACTTGGCGATCGCGGTCTTGAACGACACCGGACGCGGACGCAGCGTGGAGCCCGTGATGACGAGGCGCTTGCGCAGCACGAGGCCCGCGTCGATCTGCGCCTCGACACCACCCTGCACCGCGATGATCACGATGCGGCCATCTTCGGCGAGGCACTTGATCTCGCGGGCCACGTAGGCGCCCGCGACCATGTCGAGCACCACGTCGACACCCTTGCCGGCAGTGATGCGTTTGACCTCTTCGACGAAGTCGAGATCACGGTAGTTGATCGCGTGGTCGGCGCCGAGCTGGATGCAGGCAGCACACTTCTCGTCGCTGCCTGCCGTGGCGATCACGACCGCACCGGCCGCTTTGGCGAGCTGGATCGCGGTCACGCCGATGCCGCTCGTGCCACCCTGGATCAACAAGGTCTCGCCGGGCTGCAGACGCGCCCGGTCGAACACGTTCGACCAGACGGTGAAGAAGGTTTCCGGCAAGCTCGCCGCTTCGATGTCGCTCAGGCCGGCCGGCACCGGCAGGCACTGCCCGACGGGCGCGACGCACAGCTCGGCATAACCACCGCCTGCGACCAGCGCGCACACGCGGTCACCGACCTTCAGGCCGGCCTCGGCAAGTGCAGCCGCGTCACCCGATTCGATGACTCCCGCCACTTCGAGGCCGGGCAGATCCGACGCGCCCGGTGGCACCGGGTACAAACCTTTGCGCTGCAGCACGTCGGGCCGGTTGACACCGGCCGCAGCGACACGAATCAACACTTCGCCGGCACCCACCACCGGTGCGGGCCGCTCGGTGGCGACCAGCACCTCGGGGGCGCCAAATGCCGTGATCTCGATTGCCTTCATGGGGTGAACCTCCAGGGTTTTGAACATGCACCGCGCCGCGCCCGAAGCGGGCGCAGACGCGGCATCACACCCGGAATCAGTCCTGATGCGGCGGCGGCTGGTCGCGGTCGATCAGCGCCTTCATCGACAGCTTGACGCGGCCCTTCTCGTCGGTCTCGAGCACCTTGACCTTGACGATCTGGCCTTCCTTCAGGAAGTCGGTGACCTTCTCGACACGCTGGTGCGCGATCTGGCTGATGTGCAGCAGGCCGTCCTTGCCCGGCATCAGGTTCACGAGCGCGCCGAAGTCGAGGATCTTCGTGATCGGGCCTTCGTAGACCTTGCCGATTTCCACTTCAGCGGTGATCTCGGCGATGCGCTTCTTCGCGTTCTCGGCCTTGCCGGCATCGGTCGACGCGATCGTGATCGTGCCGTCTTCGCCGATGTCGATCGTGCAACCGGTTTCTTCGGTCAGCGCACGGATCGTGGCGCCGCCCTTGCCGATGATGTCGCGGATCTTTTCCGGGTTGATCTTCATCGTGTACAGGCGCGGTGCGAACTGCGACACCTCGGTGTTCGCGGTGCCCATCACTTCGGTCATCTTGCCGAGGATGTGCAGGCGCGCTTCCTTGGCTTGCGCCAGTGCGACCTGCATGATTTCTTTCGTGATGCCCTGGATCTTGATGTCCATCTGCAGCGCGGTCACGCCAGCGGTGGTGCCGGCGACCTTGAAGTCCATGTCGCCGAGGTGATCTTCGTCACCGAGGATGTCGGTCAGCACCGCGAAGCGGCTGCCGTCCTTGATCAGGCCCATCGCGATGCCGGCGACGTGCGCCTTGAGCGGCACACCAGCGTCCATCAAAGCGAGGCAACCACCGCAGACCGAAGCCATCGACGACGAACCGTTCGACTCGGTGATCTCGGAGACCACGCGCATCGAGTACGGGAAGTCGGCCTGGCTCGGCAGCACTGCCACCAGAGCACGCTTGGCCAGACGGCCGTGGCCGATCTCGCGGCGCTTCGGCGTGCCCACACGCCCGGTTTCGCCGGTGGCGAAC
>JANYFX010000200.1 GCA_025359585.1 Rhizobacter sp.
CTCGCCATTTGCGCGCTGCGCGCGCGCGTCGAGCAGGAACTTGGGCCGCAGGAAGCTGCCGACGTGGTCGGCGCGGAACGGCGGCGTGGTGCGGAGGGTCATCGCGGGTCTCCTTGCAGGGGTTTGAACCATGATAGCCAGCGCTGACAGTTCGCTACAGTTGGCGCCGGCCAGTTCAACGCACTCCCCGGAGACACCATGATCACCAAACGCCATGTCCTGCAGCTTGCGATCGCCGCCTTGACGACGGCCTGCGCTGTAACGGCCTTCGCCGCTGACACCAGCCCGATCAAGATCGGGCTGATCCTGCCGATGACCGGCCAATCGGCTTCCACCGGCCGGCAGATCGACGCCGCCGTGAAGCTCTGGATGGCGCAGAACGGCAACAAGGTCGCCGGCCGCAGCATCGAGGTGATCCTGAAGGACGACGGCGCCGTGCCCGACGCCACCAAGCGCATCGCGCAGGAACTGATCGTCAACGACAAGGTCTCGGTGATCGCCGGCTTCGGCATCACGCCGACCGCGCTGGCCACCGCGCCGCTGGCCACGCAGAGCAAGACGCCGCTGGTCGTGATGGCCGCCGCCACGAGCAGCATCACCGAAGCCTCGCCCTACATCATCCGCACCAGCTTCACGCTGCCGCAGGTGACGATCGGCATCGCCGACTGGGCCGCCAAGAACAAGATCAAGAAGGCCGTCACGCTGGTCGCCGACTACGGCCCGGGCTTCGACGCCGAGAAGTACTTCGACAGCCAGTTCCGCCTGAACGGCGGCCAGATTCTCGACAAGCTGCGCACGCCGCTGCGCAGCCCCGACTTCGCACCCGTGCTGCAGAAGGTGCTCGACGCCAAGCCCGACGCGCTGTTCGTGTTCCTGCCTTCGGGCCAGGGCGCGGCCTTCATGAAGCAGTTCGCCGAGCGCGGCCTCGACAAGAGCGGCGTGAAGCTGATCGCCACCGGCGACGTGACCGACGACGACCAGCTGAACGACATGGGCGACGTGGCGCTCGGCGTCGTCAACTCGCACCACTATTCGGCCGCGCACCCGTCGGCCACGAACAAGAAGTTCGTCGACGCCTTCCAGGCCGCGAACAAGTTCCGCCCGAACTTCATGGCGGTCGGCGGCTACGACGGCATGCGCGTGATCTACAAGGCGCTCGAAGCGACCAAGGGTGCCGGCGGCGACGCGTTGCTGGCCGCGATGAAGGGTCAGATCTTCGAGAGCCCGCGCGGCCCGGTGTTGATCGACGGCCAGACGCGCGACATCGTGCAGGACGTGTACATCCGCAAGGTCGAGCGTGTGCCGGCGATGGGCAACGGCCTGTACAACGTCGAGTTCGACGTGATCAAGGGTGTCAAAGACCCGGGCAAGCTGAAGTAAAAATCGGGCTCTGCGCCGTCGAGTTTTTCCTGTCCACATGCTGACCCTTCTGTTCGACGGCATCGCCTACGGCATGCTGCTGTTCGTGCTCGCCGTCGGGCTGGCCGTGACGCTGGGCTTGATGAATTTCATCAACCTCGCGCACGGCGCGTTCGCGATGGCGGGCGGCTACATCACCGTGCTGCTGATGAACCGGCTCGGCGTGCCTTTCCTCGTCTGCCTGCCGCTCGCCTTTCTCGGCTCGGCGCTGCTCGGCGCCGCGCTCGAGCCCACGCTCTACCGCCGCATGTACGGGCGGCCGCACCTCGACCAGGTGCTGTTCTCGATCGGGCTCGTGTTCATGGCGGTGGCCGGCGTCGACTATTTCGTCGGTTCGACGCAGCAGAACATCCAGCTGCCGGCGTGGCTCAAGGGCCGCTTCGACATCGAATGGGTCGGCATCGGCAAGTACCGGCTCTTCATCATCGTTGTCTGCGCTGCCCTCACGCTCGTCTTGCAGTGGGTGCTCTCGCGCACCCGCTTCGGCAGCCAGCTGCGCGCCTCGGTCGACGACCCGCGCGTGGCCGGTGGCCTCGGCCTGAACGTGAACCGCATTTTCCTGTTCACCTTCGCGGTCGGCTCCGGCCTGGCCGGCCTGGGCGGTGCGCTCGGCGCCGAAGTGCTGGGCCTGGACCCCGGCTTCCCGCTCAAGTTCATGATCTACTTTTTGATCGTCTGCGCCGTCGGCGGCACCACCACCATCACCGGCCCGCTGCTCGCGGCACTGCTGCTCGGCATCGCCGACGTGGCCGGCAAGTACTACGTGCCCAAGCTCGGCGCCTTCATCGTCTACACGCTGATGATCGTGATCCTGATGCTGCGGCCGCAAGGCCTGTTCGCGCGCGCCGGGGGTGGCAAGTGAGCGTCGCATCGAGCCTGCGTGGCAACGCGCGCTGGCACTGGTGGGAGTTCGCGCTGATCGGCGCGCTCGTGCTGTCGTGGTTTCTGTTGCCGACGCAGGCGCTGCTGTTGAACGAGATCGCGATCGTCGCGCTGTTCGCGATGTCGCTCGACCTGATCCTCGGCTACGCCGGTGTCGTGTCGCTCGGTCATGCGGCCTTCTTCGGCATCGGCTCGTACGCGGCCGCTCTGTTCGCCAAGCTCGTGATGCCCGACCCGTGGGTCGGCATGGCGGTGGCGGTCTGCACCGCCGCCGCGCTCGGCGCGGTCTGCAGCCTGTTGATCCTGCGCGGCTCCGACCTCACGCGGCTGATGGTCACGCTCGGTGTCGCGTCGATCCTGTACGAACTCGCCAACAAGCTCGACTGGTTGACCGGCGGCGCCGACGGCCTGCAAGGCGTGGTGATGGGCCCGCTGCTCACGCCCTTCGGTGCCTTCGAGTTCGACCTCGGCGGCCGCACCGCGTATGCGTACACGCTGGGGGTGTTGATCGTCTGCCTGCTGCTCGCCAGAAGGCTCGTGCACTCGCCGTTCGGTTACTCGTTGCAGGCCTTGCGCGACAACCGCTTGCGCACGTCGAGCATCGGCCTGTCGGTCAACCTGCGCTTGATCGCGGTCTATACCGTGGCGGCCGCGATCGCCGGTGCGGCCGGTGCCTTGCTCGCGCAGACCAGCGGCTTCTCCTCTCTCGACGTGTTCGACTTCCACCGCAGCGCCGACGTGCTGCTGGTGCTCGTGATCGGTGGCACCGGTTACCTCTACGGCGGCATCTTCGGCGCGATCGTTTTCAAGCTGCTGCACGATTTGATTTCTGCCTGGACGCCGCAGTACTGGAACTTCTGGCTCGGCCTGTTCCTCGTCGTGCTGGTGCTCGTCGGCCGCGACAAGCTGCTGAGCCCGCGCTCGTGGGGTCGCAAGTCATGACCGTCGTTCTCGAAACCCGCTCGCTGGTCAAGCGTTACGGTGGCATCACGCCGACCAACGACGTGTCGATCCAGGTCGAACGCGGCGCACGGCAAGCGCTGATCGGCCCGAACGGCGCCGGCAAGACGACGCTGATCAACCTGCTGACCGGCGTGGCCGAGCCGACCTCGGGAACCATCTGGCTCGACGGGCAAGACATCACCCAACTCGCGCCGCACGAGCGGGTGCGGCGCGGCATCGTGCGCACCTTCCAGATCAACCAGTTGTTCAGCGAGCTCACGCCGCTGCAGTCTCTCGCGCTCGCGGTGTCGGCGCATTTGGGCTTGTCCGCTCAATGGTGGCGCCCGCTCGGCAGCGATGCCCGCGTGGTGCAGGCCTGCGAAAAGCTGCTCGCGCAATTCCACCTCGACGACGTGATGGACCAGCAGGTCAAGCTGCTCGCCTACGGCAAACGGCGCCTGCTGGAGATCGCAACCGCCCTGGCCTGCGAACCGCGCGTGTTGCTGCTCGACGAGCCGGTGGCCGGCGTGCCCGAAGGCGAGCGCCAGGAGATCTTCGACATCATCAACGCGCTGCCGGCCGATGTGACCGTGCTGCTGATCGAGCACGACATGGACCTGGTCTTCAACTTCGCGAATCGCGTGACCGTGCTCGTCAACGGCGCGCTGTTCGCCGAAGGCGACGTGCAGAGCATCTCGAACGACCCGCGCGTGAAGGCGGTGTACCTCGGTGAAGGCGAGGGTGGCCATGGCTGAGCTGCTGAAGGTCGAAGGCCTGCGCTCGGGCTACGGCGAGGCGGTGGTCGTGCAGGGCGTGAGCTTGTCGCTTGAACAAGGTCAATCGCTCGCGCTGCTCGGCCGCAACGGCACCGGCAAGACAACCTTGCTGAACACGCTGATCGGTGTGACACGCCGCCACCAGGGCAGCATCACGCTGGCGGGGCAAGACATCACCTTGTTGCCGCCGCACCTGCGCGCCGCCGCCGGCATCGGCTGGGTGCCGCAGGAGCGCAACATCTTCAAGTCGCTGACGGTGGACGAGAACCTCACGGCCGTCGCGCGCCCTGGCCCGTGGACCGTGAAGCGCGCTTACGAAATGTTCCCGCGCCTGGCCGAACGCAAGGCCAACATGGGCAACCAGCTCTCGGGCGGCGAACAGCAGATGCTCGCGGTGGCGCGTGCGCTGGTGCTGAACCCGAAGTTGCTGCTGCTCGACGAACCGCTCGAAGGCCTGGCGCCGATCATCGTGGAAGAGCTGCTGCGCTCGATCGCCCGCGTGGTGCGCGACGAAGGCATGAGCGCGATCATCGTCGAGCAGAACCCTCGGATGATCTTGCCGATCACACACAACGCGGTCGTGCTCGACCGGGGTGCAGTGGTGCACGCGGCACCGAGCGCCGAGCTGCTGGCCGACCGGGCGCAACTCGACCGCTGGCTGGCGGTGGCGAAGGCCTGATTCAGGCCCGCGCGGGAGTCAACGCCTGGCTTGAAGTGCGGCCCACGCGCCGAGCAACTGCCCTTCCCGGTCTCGCGTCAGCTTGCCCTTGCGGCGCGGGTCTTCGGCGGTGGGCAGGCCTTCATCGAGCACGGCCGCCACCGTGTCGTGCAACGGCCGCGTGCGCAAACCCGCAGCCCACGCACGGCCCACGTCGACGCGGTTGAAACCAGCGTACTCGGGGTCGGTCGATGGCAACCAGAGTGGCAGCTCGCTCCACGGCTGCACGCCCTGTTCGACGAGAAACGATTCGCCGACCGGCACGCCCCGCGCCGGCGTGAGGCCACGTGCCGCGACCGCATCGGCGCAGGCCTGCAACAGCGCGGGCCAGTCGCAGGTGGCGTTGTTGTTTGCACCGGCCGGGCCGGTGGCGTTGAACACGCCGCGCTCGTTCGTTTCGAGCAGCCGCACCATCCACTCGCCGAGGTCACGCACGTCGATGAATTGCAGAGGTTCGTGCGGCGGCGCTTCGGGCACCAGCATGTCGCCGCCCGCCATCGAGCGCCACGGCCAGTGACTGAAGCGCCCGCTGCGATCGCCCGGGCCGACGATCAGGCCCGGCCGCACGATCAGCGAACGTTCGCCGAACACCCGCTGCACTTCGGCTTCGCAAGCTGCTTTCTGTGGGCCATAGTGCTCCAGGTTGCGATCGTCGCGGCCGAGTTGATCGAAGCGCGCGAGCGGATCGGTTTCGCGCACCGGCACCTGGCTCGTCGTGGCGTAGACCGATACGCTGGAGACGAACAAATAACAGCCGCAGTCGCGCAGCGCTTCGGCACTGGCCTGCACGTCGGCCGGCACGTAGCCGCAGGTGTCGATCACCGCGTCCCACCGGCGGCCGTGCAGCGCGCTGAGATCGGCCGCGCGGTCGCCGGTCAGCACCTCTGCACCATCGGGCCACACGCTGCGCGCGCGGCCCCGGTTGAACACGGTGACCGTGTGGCCGCACGACACCGCCGCGTGCAGCGCCGCCACGCCGAGAAAAACGCCGCCGCCGAGGATCAGGATGTTCATGGGTGTGTCAGGCCTTGCCCGAGGCGCTCTCCAGCGTCTTCTTCATCGCGCTTGTGCCTTGCTCGATCATCGCTTCGATGGCGGGCGCCATCTCGTGTGGAAGCAGGTCGGCGACCCAGACCAGCCGGCTGCCCTGCGCGCCCTCTGCGAAGACCTGCACCGAGGCGTTGTGGTGCGTGAGCCGGCCGCCCACGGCGGCCCACACCACGCGGCGATCGCTGTCGCTGACATCGACGATCAGCTCCCGGGCGCGCATGCCGTTGGCGAAGGTGACGACCCGCGCGTCGCCGTCGAGGTGGCAGTCGGTCACGAAGCCGGCCACCAGCCGGGTGTGCAGCGCACCGACATCACGCACGGCGTCCCAGACCTCGTCTGCCGGCCGTGCGACGGAAACCTCTTTGCGAATCGATGCCATGGGTGAAGTCCTTGTCCGGTGTGTTCTGCCGACCAGCGTACAAAAACACCGGGCGGCGGACCGGCTGTTTTCGGACACGTTCATTTTGCAGGCCGCGGACGGCGAACGGCGCGAGCGCGCTGCGCTGCTTCGGTGCTCTCGATCAAGCGAGCGTTGCCGGGTCGAGGTTGGCGCCGCACACGATCAGGCAGATCTTCTCGCCAGCCTGCGGGCGAACCAGGCCGCTGCGCAGCGCCGCCAGCGGCAACGCGGCGGCGGGCTCGACGGCGAGCTTGAGTTCTTTCCACAGCGCCCGCTGTGCGTCGCGAATCGCTTCGTCGCTCAGCAGCAAGGCGGTCGCCACATGCTGTTGCGTGACGCCCCACGCGATCTGGCCGATGCGGCGCGCGCCGAGCGAGTCGGCGGCGATGCCGCTGACCGCCACGTCGACCGGCGTTCCGGCCGCGCGGGCCGAGAACAAGGTCGGCGCCAGTTCCGGTTCGAGCGCCACGACCCGGCTGCGGCCCGCGAACCAGGCTGCGATGCCGGCGATGAGCCCGCCGCCACCCACGCTCACCAGCACCGTGTCGGGCGTGCCTTGTTGCGCTTCGATCTCGCGCGCCAGCGTGCCGGCGCCGGCCACCACTTCGGGCTGGTCGTAGGCGTGGGTCATCAAGGCGCCGGTCTCGTGCTGGCGCGCTTGGGCAGCAGCGAGCGCGTCGGCGTAAGCGTCGCCTGCGATCACGACCTTGGCGCCGAGCGTGGCCAGGCGTTCGCGCTTGGCGGCGGTGATCACACCCGGCACGTAGATCTCGGCCGGCACACCGAGCGCACGCGCCGCCACGGCCGTGGCGATACCGGCATTGCCACCCGACGCGGCGATCACGCCGGCGGTGGGAATCGGGTTCGAGAGCAGCCGGTTGAACATGCCGCGCGCCTTGAAACTGCCCGAGAGCTGCAGGTGTTCGAGCTTGAGCCAGACCTCGAATTCGGGCGTGCCGGCCGGCATGCCGAGCGTTGCGCCCGGAAGCACCCACAGGGGCGTGGTGCGCACGTGCGGCGCGACGCGCAAGGCGGCGGCGGTGATGTGTTCGGGTGTGATGGTCATGGCGTGTCGTGGTGGGTGCGTGAGTGCAATGTATCGGTTGGGGCGCCGCAAGGCCGCGCACCTTGCAAGGCATCGAGTCGATCGCATCAGATGCGCTATCATCAAGTGCAAACTCATCCAGCCCAGCTCATGCGCACCACCCTCGATCTCGACGAAGACGTGCTCGCCAGTGCGAAAGAAATCGCGCGCCGCGAGAACAAGACGGCCGGGCAAGTGTTGTCGGAGTTGGCGCGCCGAGCGCTGACGCAAGGGGCGGGCGCGTCGCGCGCCGCGAAAAACGAACCGGCCGCAACGCATGGCTTCCGGCCCTTCGCGCGGCGTGGCGCTGTCGTCACGAACGCATTGGTTCAGAAGCTGCGCGACGAGGGCGAGTACTGATGGTTTCCCGCAGGCGGGCGCCGGTCGGCGTGAGCGAGCCGCAGGCCAAATACCTGGTGAAGCCGCAGCCCGCGCCGAAGGCCGGAGCCCAGCCCGAGCCGCGCTGTGCGCTGCTCGACGTGAACGTGCTGATCGCGTTGCTCGACGCCGACCACCTGCACCACGCCCGCGCCGCCGCGTGGCTGGCCCAGAACATCCAATTCGGCTGGGCTTCGTGCGCGATCACGCAGAACGGCTGCGTGCGCATCATGTCGCAGCCGGGTTACCCGAACGCGCTGCCCGCCGCCGGTGTGGCGCAGCGTTTGCGTGAGGCCACGCTGACCGAACACCACCTGTTCGTGCCCGGCGATTTGAGCTTGCTCGACGAACAACATTTCGACGCTGAGCAGCTGCTCGGCCACCGCCAGGTGACCGACGCTTGGCTGCTCGGTCTGGCGGTCTGGCACGGCCTGCGCTTCGTCACCTTCGACGCGAGCATGCCGATGCGTGTGGTGCGTGGCGCCAAGCTCGAGCACCTCGTGGTGCTCTGACCGCGCTGCGTGTCAGCCCAGAGGCGCGGCGCAGTTCGAGCAGAAGCGCGCACCGGGCGCGGCCTCGGTGCCGCAGGCGCTGCAGAAACGCTTCGATGCAGGCGCGGCCGTCGACGCCAATGCCGCAGCCGTCTGCAAATGGTGCTGCACCTGCGCGGCCGTTGCCGCCTCGCCCGCCGGCAGCATCGCCCGCTCGCCGGCGTTGAGTGCTGCGATGCGGGCCTGGTCTTCGCCGCTGAAGGGCGCGACCAGCACACTCTGGCTGCGCGCGAAATGCATCAGGTCGACGGCCAGCGCCTTGGCGTCTTCTTCGGTCGAGAACATCGCCGTGACCTGGCGCGCGTCGTCCTTGCCGAACACGACCGACTCGATGCGCGCGCGCCAGACGCGCAGCGTCATCGCTTCGGTGCGCACCACGTCGTTCTCGGTGTTCATCCGGCTCGAGAAGTTGTTGCCGGTGCCGATGCGCGAGGTCTGGTAGCTGCCGACCATCACGACCCAGGTCAATACCGACTCGAAGTTGAAGCGGCCCCACAAACGCGCCGAAGCCTGAAAACAATAAGCCGCCACGAACGACAGGATGGCCGAGGTGCCGACCAGCGAATAGCGGTTCTGCTGCCAGGGGGCCGAGGCGTCGAACTCGCGCACGAAGACCAGCGCCATGCCGATCGCGGCCACCACCAGCAGCGTGGCGTACAGGTCGAGCAGCAGCAGCGCGCGGTGGCGCGGTTCGGCGAATGCGGCGCCGAACGCGGGCGCCTTGGTGCCGGCCACCGGCAAGGGCTGCGTCTCTTCGAACAATTCGCCGGCGAAGCTGCCGCTCGGTGTGGTGGCCTGCGTGACCGGGTCGATGCGGGCGTAGCGCCGGTTCGGAATGCGCTCGGTCCACGTTGCCTGCATCGTGCGGTCGAGCTCGTCCATCAGGCTGCCGGGCGGCGCGTTCATCGACAGGCGGTTCTGCTCGACGCTGGCGCGTGTCTGCGGTGCGTTGTCGACTTGCGCGAGCACGGCGGCGACCGCCAGTGCGCACGCGAGCAGCGCGGCACCGAGCATCACGAAGGTCTGCACGTTCAGCGTGAAGCCGTTCAACGAAGGCAGCTTCGCACCGACAAGGCCGATCGCCACCGGCGCGAGGATCGCCGCGGCAATCAGGCCGACGAGCGAGGCGGTGGTGAGCCGCGCGCGGCCTTGTGAAAGCAGCGGCTTGAGCAACACGAACAGGCCGAAGGCAAAGTACAGCATGCCGATCCACGGCCGCGTGGTTTCGCTGCCGAACACCAGCCACGACACGATGAAGCTCAGCAAGGTGGCAGCGAACGCCGCGAGGTTGAACACGTAGCGCCGCGCCAGCGACTGCACTTCGTTAGGCGCCGTGATCAGGCGCGGTGCCCAGTGGTACAGCAGGCCCTCGATCGCGCCTTGCGGCTCGGGGTAGGTGAGGCCGCCCTGGCGCAGCAGCTCCTTGATGTGGTCGGCGGCGGGCGAACCGCCGGTCGCGCCGACCGGGATCTCAGGGGCGAGCGACGCCGGCCGCCCGCGGCCGAAGAAGAAGCGCAGGCGGCGCGCGGCGGTGGCCGCGGCGACCAGCCCCGCCGCCACCATCACGAGACCGGCGAGCAGAGGTGCGGCCACGAGCCGCAGCGCGTTGTCCTGCATCGCGGCGCGGGCCCAGAACAGGCTCGTGACACCCGCGACGATCAGCAGCGCCGCGCACAACCACAGCAGCCGGTTCTGCAACTGGTAGGGGTTGGGCAGCTCGAGCAGCTTGGACTCTGAGCTGTAGTCGTAGGACATGGAGGGTTCCAGCGCGGTGAGGAAAGGTGCGCCGAGTTTAGTGGCGGTGCCCCGGCCCGCCGCGCCGCAGCGCGGCCTACCCGAGCACCAGTGCGAACAAGGCGTTGCGGTGGTGAATGCCGAGCCGCCCGAAAGCCCGGTTGCGGTAAGTTTTGGCGGTGCTGGGCGAGACGCCCAGATCGGCGGCGATGCCGTCGAAGGTCCAGCCGCGCAGCAGGCGTTCGCAGACCGCGAGTTCGCGCTCGGTGAGCTCGGGGCACAGGCGGTGCAGGCGCTGTGCGGCCAGCTGTGTGGGCAAGGCGCTGGGCTCGTCGAATGTGAGCGTGTCGTCTTCCTCGCGACCGGCCGCCGCCGTGGCGCCCAGTTCGACATGGCGGCGCACCACCGCGAGCAGCGGCGCGGCCAGTGCGAACACCGTGTCGATCTCGGCGGCGCTGAAGCGTGGCTGGGCCCGGTGGCGGTAGAGGTTGACCGCCAACAGCGCGCCCTTCATGCCGTCGTCGTCGTTGCTGACCAGCGAGAGCCGCTCGCTCAGGCTGTGCGCCTGGTAGATCTGCTCGCGGTGGGCGCGGCCGAAGTCGTCGGCCACGCAGTGCGTGACCACGGCGTTCGAGGCCAGGTTTCCACGCACCTCGGCGCGCGCGGCGTGGAAGTGCGTGTCGGCGCGGTAGACGCCGCTGCGGTAGATGCGCCAGCAGTCGAGCGCGATGTCGGGCGCGTCGAAGCTGCCGTGGGCGCACAGGCGCGGCGCCTGGTCGTCGAACACCCGGTAGACCGTCCACCACGCAAGTGGCAGCGAGCGGTTCAGTCGCGCGAGTGTGCGGCGGCCGAAGTCGGGCCGCGCGATGCAGTCGATGAGGCCGGCGGCGGCCGCGTGCGGCGTGTCGTGTGCTGGCAGGGAAACGGGCCACAACTGCATGGGGCGGGAACTCCAATCCGGGCTTCCATGGTCCGCCCTTGCGGTGCGCGCGGCAACCCGGGGGAACGCGCATCGGTGCCGGCACCTGTCGTCTTCGCAGGCGACAGACGCCAAGCCGCCCGGCGCCTACGCTCGCGGGCATCAAACGATCGAACCAGGAGACGCCCGATGAATGCACGCCCGCTCGCCCCCATCACCGACGAGCAGGTCGACACCTTCTGGCGCGACGGCGCCACCTGCGTGCGCGGCCTGTTCGGCAACGAGTGGATCGAACACATGCGCGAGGCGGTCGAAGACGACCTGGCGAACCCCGGCCCGCTGGCGCGTGAATATGCCAAGGGAGGGGGGCGCTTTCTGGGCGACATCGGCGCCTGGGCCGTCAAGCCCGGGCTGCGCAAGTTCGTCGAAGAATCGCCCGCCGCCGAGATCGCGGCGCGGCTGCTGAAGAGCCACAAGGTCAACTTCCTCTACGACCAGCTGTTCGTCAAGGAGCCCGGCACCGCGGCCATCACACCCTGGCACCAGGACGGGCCGTACTGGCCGGTGCGCGGCGACCAGATTCTGTCGATCTGGTTCGCGCTCGACGACGTGACGGTCGAGTCCAGCGGTGTCGAATACCTGAAGGGCTCGCACCGCTGGGGCAAGGAATACCGGCCGGTGAGTTTTGCCGGCGACACCGAGATGTACAAGATGCTGCCCGGCGACACGCTGCCCGACATCGAAGCGATGCGCGGCCAGTTCGAGGTGATGAACTGGGACATGAAAGCCGGCGACTGCCTGATCCACCACTGCATGACGGTGCACGGCGCGCCCGGCAACGCCAGCTCCACGCGCCGGCGCCGCGCCTACGCCACGCGCTGGACCGGCGACGACGTGGTCTACGCGCCGCGCGACGGGCAGGCCGCGATCACGATCGACAAGCCGGGCATCGAGCCCGGGCAGCCGATCGACTGCGCGGTGTTTCCCCGCTTGTGGCCGCGCTGATGCGCGCCTTCAATGCCGAATCGACACAAAGTGAGGGATCTGGAATGCATCTTTTGAAATCGCCCGTGCGCTGTGTCCTGGCGCTCGTGACCGGCCTCGGTCTGGCCGCTGCCGCGCATGCCGACATCAACATCGGCGTGATCGTCTCGCTCACCGGCCCGGGCGCGTCGCTCGGCATTCCGGCCGACAACACGGTCAAGCTCTGGCCTGCCGAGCTCGGCGGCCAGAAGGTCAACCTCTTCGTGCTGAACGACGCCACCGATCCGACCACGGCGGCGAAGAACGCCACCAAGCTGATCACCGAAGACAAGGTCGACGTGATCGTCGGCCCGTCGCTCACGCCGACCTCGCTGGCCGTCATCGAAGTGGCGGCGCGCTCGGGTGTGCCGGTGATTTCGCTGGCCGGTGGTGGCGCCATCGTCGAGCCGCAAGACGGGCCGCGGCGCTGGGCTTTCAAGATGGCGCCGACCGAAACGATCTCGATCAACGCCGTGCTCGACCACATGGCGAAGAACAAGGCGAGCACGGTCGCGACCATCGGCATCACGACCGCCTACGGTGAAGGTTTCCTGAAAGCGATCGAGCGCCTCGCGCCTGCGAAGAACGTGAAGATCGTCGCGGTCGAGAAGTACGCGCAGGCCGACCAGAGCGTCACGCCGCAGGTGCTCAAGCTGATGGCCGCCAACCCCGACGCGGTCTACATCTTCAGCGCCGGGACGCCGGGGGCGCTGCCGCACGTCGAGCTCGTCAAGCGCGGCTACAAGGGCCTGATCTACCAGACCCAGGGTGTGGCGAACGCCGACTTCCTGCGGGTCGGGGGCAAAGACCTGGAAGGCAGTTTCATGACCGTGGCGCCGGTGCTGGTGCCGGAGCAACTCGCCGATTCGAACCCGGTGAAAGCCATCGGCGTGGACTACGTGAAACGTTATGAAGCCAAGTACGGTGCCGGCTCGCGCTCGTTGTTCGGCGCCACGGCGTGGGACGCCAGCCTGTGGCTCAACGCAGCGATTCCGGTGGCGCTCAAGGCCGGCAAGACCGGCACACCGGAGTTCCGCACCGCGCTGCGTGACGCGATCGAGGGCCTGAAAGAGTTCGTGGGCTCGCAGGGCGTGTTCAACCTCAGCGACAAGGACCACAACGGCGTCGATGCACGCAGCCAGGTGATGGTCAAGATCGAAGCCGGGCAATGGAAGCTGGTGAAGTGAACGACCCGCTGGTGGCGCCGGCACTGCTGCAGTTCGCCGACCTGTCGGTGCAGGTCGCGGCGCCGATCGAAGTGGGCAACGTGGGGCACGGCACGCGGCGCATGATCCCCATTCTCGGCGGCACCTGCACCGCGCGCGACTGGACGGCGAAGGTCTTGCCCGGCGGCGCCGACTTCCAGCTGATCGTGAACGAGCGCATGGCACGGCTCGAAGCGCGCTACGTGCTCGAGACCGACGCCGGCGACCGCATCTACGTGCACAACGACGCGGTGCGCACCGCGGCGCCCGAGGTCATGGCGCGGCTGGTGCGCGGCGAGCCGGTCGACCCGGCCGATGTCTACTTTCGCTGCGTGCCGCGCTTCGAGACCAGCGCGCCGTCGCTCGCGTGGATGATGGAGCGGGTGTTCCTCGGCACCGGCCTGCGCCGGCCGAACGACGTGGTGATGCGCTTTTTCGAAGTGATGTGAAGCGGGCCGATCAGGCCGCGTGCGCCAGCGCGTCGGCTGCGTAGACGCGCCCGAAGCGGTTGGCGAGGAAGGCCGCCAGCGGCACCTCTTCCTGGCGCACGAAACCCTGCTGCGGCAATTCACCCGCCGCCAGCAGATCGAGCATCGCGCACAGGCTCGACGCGGTCGTGATCTGGATCGCGCTGTGCATCTTGCCGGCCAGCACGTGGCTGTAGATCTTGCGGGCGTAGGTGTCTTGCTGCAGCCGGCCGTCGCGCAGGCCGGCGACGGTGACGAACACGATGACCACGTCCTGCATCGTCGCGGGAAGTGACTTTTCCAGAATGTCCTTGAGCACGTCGCGCCGGTCTTTCAGGCGCAGGTCGTGCAGCAGCGCTTTCATGATCGCGGCGTGGCCGGGGTAGCGGATCGTGCGGTAGTTCAGCGTGCGCACCTTGCCCGACAGCGTTTCGCACAAAGTGCCCAGGCCGCCCGAGGTGTTGAAGGCTTCGTACAACACGCCGTCGAGCGAGAACTCCTCGCGTTCTTCGAGGGCCTGCACTTCGCGCACCTGGCCGTCGACGATCGCCTCGCAGGGCTCGCAGTATTCGTTGATGACGCCCTCGGTGCTCCAGGTCAGGTTGTAGTTCAGCGCGTTGCTCGGGTAGGC
>JANYFX010000205.1 GCA_025359585.1 Rhizobacter sp.
CGGCGAGGCGCTCCTTGATCTGACGCGCGGCGTCCTGGGCAGCCTTGCCGTTCAGGTCGGCGCCGGTCGACGCGGCGGTGGCGGACGTGTTGGCCACCTTCTGCGTGTCGGTCGCCGTGACCCGCACGCTCTCGAAGCTCACGCCGAGTTCGTGCGCCACCACCTGCGCGACTTTCGTGTTCAACCCCTGGCCCATCTCGGTGCCGCCGTGGTTCACGAGGATCGAGCCGTCGCTGTAGACGTGCACGAGCGCACCGGCCTGGTTGAAGTGCTTGACGTTGAACGAGATGCCGAACTTCAGCGGTGCGAGCGCGATGCCGCGCTTGAGCACCGGGCTGGTCGCGTTGAACTGCGCAATGCTTGCGCGCCGTGCCACGTAGTCGCTGCTGGCTTCGAGCTCGGCGCTCAGCTCGTGGATGATGTTGTCGGTGACGACCTGGCCATAGGGCGTGACGTTGTTCGTGTCCTTGCCGTAGTAGTTGACACGCCGCACGTCCATCGCGTCGCGGCCCAACTTGCGCGCGATGCTGTCGAGGATGTTCTCGATCGCGATCGCCCCTTGCGGCCCGCCGAAGCCGCGGAACGCGGTGTTGCTCTGCGTGTTGGTCTTGCCCGAATAACCGTGCATCGCCACGTCGGGCAGCCAGTAGGCGTTGTCGAAGTGGCAGAGCGCGCGGGTCATCACCGGACCCGACAGGTCGGCCGAGTGGCCGGCCCGCGAGACCATCGTGATCTCGGCGCCGAGCACCTTGCCCGCGTCGTCGTAACCCACTTCGTAGTCGTACCAGAAGCAGTGGCGCCGGCCGGTGATCAGGAAGTCATCGTCGCGGTCCAGGCGCAGCTTCACCGGCCGCTTGAGTTTCGCGGCGGCCACGGCCGCCACGCACGCGAAGATCGCCGACTGCGATTCCTTGCCGCCGAAACCGCCGCCCATGCGCCGGCACTCGACCTGCACCTGGTTCGCGTGCAGCTTCAGCGCGTGCGCGATCAGGTGCTGCATTTCGCTCGGGTGCTGCGTCGAGCAGTACACGTGCATGCCGTCGCTTTCTTTCGGGATCGCGTAGCTGATCTGACCTTCGAGGTAGAACTGCTCCTGGCCGCCGACATCGAGCGTGGACTTCAGCCGGTGCGGCGCCTTCGCGATCGCGGCCTGGGCGCCGCCTTCGTTCGTGCTGCGGACGAGATGCATCGGCGGCAAGACGTACTGGCCCTTGGCGTGGGCGTCCTGCGGTGTGATGACCGGCGGCAACGCTTCGATCGTCAACACGTCCTTGGCTTTGGCCGCAGCACGTCTCGCTGCGTCGCGGGTTTCTGCGATCACCGCGAACACCGGCTGGCCGAGGTACCGGATCTCGCCGTCGCACAGGATCGGATCGTCGTGGATGATCGAGCCGCAATCGTTCGGGCCGGGGATGTCGGCGGCCGAGAGCACGGCCACCACGCCGGGCAGTGCGCGGATCTTGTCGAGGGCGCTGGCGGTGAGCTTGCCGTTTGCGACCGGCGACAAGCCGAGCGCGCAGTGCAGCGTGCCGGCGAGTTCGGGAATGTCGTCGATGTAGGTCGCTTCACCGGCCACGTGCAGGTGCGCCGATTCGTGCGGGCGGCTGATGCCGACACGCGCGCCGGCACTCACCGCAGCAGCCTCGGCGCTTTCGTCGATGCGCGCGGCCGTGTTCGTCAGATAGTCGGCGAAGGATTCGTTGGGTTGCAAGAGCAGGGCGTCGATCGGCTTGTTCATTCGATGCTCCTCAGGCGGTGGCCACGCTGGTCTGGTGTGGCATCACGCTGAACACGCTGGTGGCGGTGCTCGGCAGCGGGTTCTCGGCGCGTGTTTCGAGCCAGAAGCGTTGCAGCAGGTTCTGCGCGACCTGCAGACGGTAGGCCGCGCTGGCGCGCATGTCGGAGAGGGGTTTGAAGTCTTGCGCGAGTGCGGTCTTGGCGGTGTTCACGGTCGCCTGTGTCCAGGGCTGGCCGACGAGCGCGGCCTCGGCGAGGGCTCCGCGCTTCACCGTCGCGGCCATGCCGCCGAACGCCAGGCGCACGGTCTTCACGACGCCGGCATCGAGTTCGATCGACAAACCAGCGCACAGCGCCGAGATGTCGCAGTCGAACCGCTTGCTGATCTTGTAGCCGCGCACCTGGCGTGACGCCACGGCCTTCGGCACCGTCATGCCCTGCACGAACTCGCCGGGCTCCAGGTGGTTCTTCATGTAGTCGATGTAGAAAGTGTCGAGCGGCATCCGACGCACGCGCTCGCCCTTGCGCAATTCGATCTGCGCGTCCAGCGCCATCAGGATCGGCGGCGAATCGCCGATCGGCGAACCGTTGGCGACGTTGCCACCCATCGTGCCGGCGTTGCGGATCGGGGGTGAGGCGAAGCGCAGCCACACGTCGGTGAGCGACGGGAAACGTCGTGCGAGCGCGGACCACGCCGCTTCGAGCGAGGCGCCGGCGCCGATGTACAGCTCGCCGTTCTGTTCCGCGACGAGCTTCATCTCTTCGACTTCGCCGACATAAATGATGTCGCCGAGCGCGCGGAATTGTTTGTTGACCCACAGGCCCACATCGGTCGAACCGGCGAGCAACTGCGCTTTCGGGTTCGCTTCGCGCAGCGCGGCGAGTTCGGCCAGTGTCTTGGGCGCGTAGAACCGATCGGCCGAGGTCGTTGGCGAATAACCGAAACTTTCCGAGGCTTCGAACCCTTTCAGCGCCGCCAACACCGGCGCCGTGTCGAGCGCCACCTTGGGCAAGTCGAACATGCGCTGCCCGGCATCCAGGATCGGCCGGTACCCCGTGCAGCGGCACAGGTTGCCCGAGAGTTCGTCGGCCAGCTGCTGGCGTGTCGGTTGGCTGGCGCAGGCCTGGTGGTGTTCGTAAGCCGACCACAACGACATCACGAACCCGGGCGTGCAGAACCCGCATTGCGAGCCGTGGCACTCGACCAGCGCTTCCTGCACCGGGTGCAACTTCTCGGAGCTCATCATCTTCAAATCTTCGACCGTGAACAGCGCCTTGCCGTCGAGCGTGGGCAGGAACTGGATGCAGGCGTTGACGGTGCGCAGGCTCAAACCGCGCACGGCGGCCGTGTCGCCCGGCGCCGCCGCCTCGCCGATCACGACGGTGCAGGCGCCGCAATCGCCTTCGTTGCAGCCTTCCTTGGTGCCGGTGCAGCGCGCGTCCTCGCGCAGCCAGTCGAGCACGGTGCGGGTGGGCGCGGCGCCGCTGACTTCGACGACGGCGCCCTGGTGAAAGAAACGGATCGGGCGGTGTTGCATGAACTCGCTTCGCTGGTTGAGTCGGTGGTGGCCGAAACTTAAGCGCATCCGGCCTCAGGTGTATACAACGAAATCCATACTGCCTATCATCCAAACCATATGACGCAGCGTGTGGACTTCGACAAGATTGAGCTCTACCTCATTCGGGTGCTGAAGACCTTGATCACAGAACGCAGTGTCTCCCGGGCCGCCATGCGATTGCACACCTCGCAGCCCGCCGTCAGTGCCCAGCTGAAAAGGCTGCGTGCGCTCACGGGCGACCCGTTGCTGGTGCGGTCGGGCAACAGCATGGCCGCAACCGAAACCGCGCTGCGCCTGCTGGAGCCCGCCACCCGGCTCTTGCAAGATGCGGACCGGCTGTTCAGCCCGCACGCCCACCAGCGCGCTTTCGAGCCGCTGGGGAGCAGCAGCACCTTCCGCATCGCCGCCAGCGACTACCTCGACCCGCTGTTCCTGCCCGAGCTGGTGGCGCACCTGAAGCGGGTGGCGCCGAAGGTGCGGCTCGACCTGATGCCACTTTCCGGCGAGTTCGACTACCGGCGCGGTCTGGCGGCCGGCGAGGTCGACCTGGTGATCGGCAACTGGCTGAAACCGCCCGAAGAACTGCACCTGGGCCGGCTGATGAGCGACGAGATCGTCTGCCTGGTCGCCGAAGACCACCCGGTGGTGCGTTCAGCGCCCACCCGCGCCTGGTCCCCCGAGCGTTACCTGGCCTGCGAACACGTGGCGCCGACGCCGCTGCATGGCAACGCTCCCGGAGTGATCGACGAACACCTGGCCTCGCTCGGCGTCAGCCGCGACGTGATGGTGCGCAGTGCCCACTTCGGGCTGATCCCGCTGATGGTGGCGCAGAGCTTGCTGGTGCTGACCACGGGCAGGCTGTTCTGCTCGCGCTACACCGACAGCCTGCCGGTGCGCATCGTGCGCTGCCCCGTGCCTTTCCCGACCTTGACCTATTACCAGCTCTGGCACGACCTGACCCACGCGTCGGCCTCCGGCCGATGGCTGCGCGAGCAGGTGCGCGACGTGGCGCGCAACCTCGCGGGGCACGGCATGCTGCAGCGCAGTGCGCCGGCGAGCGGAGCGCTCGACGCATGAGTGCGACGCCGACCCGCCTTGCCTTGCGCGGCGATCTGCTCGATTTCACCGGCGCTCCTGCCTGGGGCGACGTGGACTCGGCGGCGGTGCGTTTCCGGCCCGATCACTGGCTGCTGATCGAAGACGGCCGCATCACCGGCGCGCAGATCGCCGAACCCGATGCGGGCTGGTCACGGCAAGACCATCGCGGTCAACTGATCCTGCCCGGCTTCATCGACACCCACGTGCACATGCCGCAGCTCGAGGTGATCGCGAGTTACGGCACCGAGCTGCTCGACTGGCTCAACACCTACACCTTCCCGGCCGAAACACGTTTCGGCGACCCGGCGTATTCGCAGGCCGGTGCGGCGCTGTTCACCGACGCATTGCTCGCGCACGGTACCACCTCGGCGGTGGTCTTCCCCACGGTCCACAAGGTCTCGGTCGACGCTCTGTTCAGTGCCGCTCAACAGCGCGGTATGCGCGTGATCGCCGGCAAGGTCTTGCAGGACCGCCACTCGCCCGACGGCCTGCGCGACGATGTGGTCCAGGCCGAGCGCGACTGCATCGAGCTGATCGAACGCTGGCACGGCGTCGAGCGCCTGGCCTATGCGGTGACGGTGCGCTTCGCGCCGACCAGCACGCCCGAACAGCTCGCGATGGCCGGTGCGCTGTGCGCTGCCGACGCCAGCCTCTACATGCAGACCCACGTGGC
>JANYFX010000496.1 GCA_025359585.1 Rhizobacter sp.
ACCAGATCCTGGGCGTCGTGCAGGCCTTGCGCGAGCAGCAACCCGGGCGCGATGTGGTGCTGGTGTCGAAGGACATCAACATGCGCATCAAGGCGCGCGCGCTGGGCCTGCCTGCCGAGGACTACCTGAACGACATGACGCTGGAGGACGGCGACCTGCTGTACACCGGCGTGCTGCCGCTGCCTGCCGACTTCTGGGACAAACATGGCAAGACCATGGAAAGCTGGCAGCAAAGCGGCCTGACCTACTACCGCATCAGCGGCCCGATGGTCTCGGTGCTGCTGATCAACCAGTTCGTCTTCCTCGAAGCGCCGGGCGCTGCGCCGCTGTACGCCAAGGTCGTCGAGATCACCGGCAAGACCGCAGTGTTGCGCACGTTGAAGGAATACACGCACCAGAAGAACGCCGTCTGGGGCGTGACCGCGCGAAACCGCGAACAGAACTTCGCACTGAACCTGCTGATGGACCCGGACTGCGACTTCATCACCCTCACCGGCACGGCAGGCACCGGCAAGACGCTGATGACGCTGGCCGCCGGCCTGTCGCAGGTGATGGATGACCGCCGCTACACCGAGATCATCGTCACCCGCGTGACGGTGCCGGTCGGTGAAGACATCGGCTTCCTGCCCGGCACCGAAGAAGAAAAGATGAGCCCGTGGATGGGCGCGCTCGACGACAACCTCGAAGTGCTGTCCAAGACCGACGGCGCCGCCGGCGAATGGGGCCGCGCCGCCACCAACGACCTGGTGCGCAGCAAGATCAAGATCAAGAGCCTGAACTTCATGCGCGGGCGCACCTTCCTGAACAAGTTCGTCATCATCGACGAGGCCCAGAACCTGACGCCCAAGCAGATGAAGACGCTGATCACGCGCGCCGGGCCGGGCACGAAGATCGTCTGCCTGGGCAACCTGGCGCAGATCGACACGCCTTACCTCACCGAAGGCAGCTCGGGCCTGACCTTCGCGGTCGACCGCTTCAAGGGCTGGCCGCATTCCGGCCACGTGACGCTGGCGCGCGGCGAACGGTCGCGCCTGGCCGACTTCGCGTCCGAGGTGTTGTGATGAGCGGCGCCCAGCACCCGCCGGCGGTCGCCGCGACGCTGGCGAGCTGGCACCGCATGATCACGGCGGGCGAGCTCGGCGGCCTGCCCGCACTGCTGCACCCCGACGCCACCTTCCGCTCGCCGATGGCCTTCAAGCCCTACGCGAGTGCGAAGGCCGTGAACCTGATCCTGACAACGGTGTTCGGCGTGTTCGAAGACTTCGTCTACCACCGCGAGCTGGCGAGCGACGATGGCCTGAGCGCGGTGCTCGAGTTCAGCGCGCGCGTCGGCGACAAGCAGTTGAAGGGCATCGACCTGATCCGCGTCGATGCCGAAGGCAGGATCACCGACTTCGAAGTGATGATCCGCCCGCTCAGCGGCCTTCAGGCGCTGGGCGAGCAGATGGGCCAGCGCATCGGCCCACTGCTTGCCGCGTTCAAGACCCCGAGTTGATCAGGTGCCGCGCCAGCGCGTGGTAGGCCGGCAGTGTCGTCGGGTCGATCCCCATGTTGCCGGCGATGTGGTGTGACGCGAATCGCGCGATCACCATTTCTGCGGTCGGGTCGATGTAGATGCCCTGACCGTGGATGCCGCGCGCGCAGTACGCGCCGTGTTCGTTGTGCGAGACCCACCACATGTTGCGGTAGCTCCAGCCCGGCAGCGTGACGTAGCCGGCCTGCGCGAAGTGCGCCGGGTCGGCGCCACCACGGATGTCGGCGATGGCGGCTGCGGGCACGAGCCGTCGGTGGTTCACGACACCGTCGTTGCGCATCAGTTCGCCGAAGCGCGCCAGATCGCGCAGGCAGCAGTTCAGACCACCGCCGGCGAACTCGGTGCCGGTGCTGTCGACCATCAGGTCGGCGTCCTGCTCGGCGCCGATCTGCGACCAGAAACGCTGCCTGAGCAACTCGCCCAGCGGCACGCCGGTCACACGCCGCAATATCCAGCCCAGCACGTCGGTGTTGACGGTCTTGTACGCGAAGGCCTCTCCGTGCGGCCCGGCCTGGCGCAGCGTACGCAGGTAGTCGTAGAAACTCTGCGGGCCGGCGTAGTCGGCAGGCCTCGACAAGATGCTGCCGGCACGGCCGTGCTGCCAGATCTCGGCGTCGGGGTTGGTGTAGTCCTCGGAATAGTGGATGCTGCTCGTCATGTCGAGCACCTGCCGCACCAGCGCATTGCCCAGGCCGCTGCCGGCCAGCTCGGGCAGGTAGTCGCTGACAGGCGCATTCGGATCGAGCCGGCCTTCTGCGACCAGCGACGCCGCGATCGTGCCGAAGAAGGACTTCGTCACCGACCATGCGATGTGCGCGCGGTGCGAAGCCAGCGCACCGAAATAGCGCTCGTGCACGATGCGGCCGCGGTGCAATACGACGATGCCATCGGTGTAGTTGGCGTCGAGCGACTGCGCCCAGGTCATCGTCTCGGTTCGGCCGATCGGCGTGAACCTCACCGCGTCGATGTCGTCGCGGTCGGCACGTGGCAGCACGCTCACCGGGCCATCCCCGCGCGACACGTTCGTCGTCGGCACGAGCCGCCGGATGTTCGAGTAGGCCCAGCGCAGCTTCGGAAAGCTGTACATGCCCCCATCGTCGAAGCGCACCTGAAGCTCCGGCGGCGGCGGCGCGCCTTGCATCCAGCCGAGCAGGTTCGGGTCGCTGGCGGCGGCATTCAACGGTTCGGCGAGCAAGGATGTGGGGGCGGTGGTGTCGGTCATGGTGTCCGGATTTTGCGGCAGATCGCGTGAAAAAGTCGTGCCAAGTCCTTGTCGAATATGAAGTTTTCCGATTTGACGCAGGTTCCGCGTTCACGTATCCTGCGCCCGATGCCGACTCGCCAACCGACCCTTGCGACCCGTGCGCGCCGCAGTCTGTGCGCTTCTGCGCTCTTGCTGTTGGCAGCAGGTGCATCGGCAGCACCCGATCCGGTCGACGCGGTGAGCAAGTATCTGGCCGACAACGGCCTGGTCAACGGTTCTGCTGCTTCCGAAGCATCGGCATCGGTCGCGCCCGCCGAGAACGCATTCGTCGGCCGCATCCGCGACAAGGCCTCCGACATGGTGCTGACGGCGATGAACTTCCTCGGCGTGCCTTACCGGCGCGGCGGCAGTTCGGTCGACCGCGGCTTCGACTGCAGCGGTTTCACGCGGCATGTTTTCGAGATGAGCGTGGGCCTGGTGCTGCCGCGCCGCGTCGACGAACAGGCGACCGCGCCCGGTTTGATCGCAGTCAAGCGCGATGAACTCAAACCCGGCGACCTGGTGTTCTTCAACACGCTGAAGCGCACCTTCTCGCACGTGGGCATCTACGTGGGCGACGGCAAGTTCATCCACTCGCCACGCACCGGCGGCGAGGTGCGCGTCGAAGACATGCGTTTTGTCTACTGGGCCAAGCGTTTCACCGGCGCGCGCCGCGCGGAACCGAAAGTCGCGGCCAACCTGCCCGACAGCTCCGCTGCGGCCCCCACCGCCCCGGCAGTCGCCACCCACTGAGCGGCGCCAGCAGTTGAGCCGCCGCGCGGCCGGCCGGGTTGTTCGGCCGCAGGCACAATCCGGGCATGACAGACCGAGTCATTCCTCTTGCCGACCTGCGCTACGCTGCCAGTCTGCCGCGCATTCCGCTCATCGAAACGCCACCCACCGGCCTGCTCGGCGACACGCTCGGGCGGCCGCTGCGCGACCTGCGCATCTCGGTCACCGACCGCTGCAATTTCCGCTGCAGTTATTGCATGCCGAAGGAAGTGTTCGACAAGCACTACAGCTTCCTGCCGCACTCGTCGCTGCTGAGCTTCGAAGAGATCACGCGCACCGCGAAGCTGTTCGTCGCCCACGGCGTGCGCAAGATCCGCCTTACCGGCGGTGAGCCGCTGCTGCGCAAGAACCTCGAAATATTGATCGCGATGCTGAGCGGGTTGCGCACGCCGGAAGGCGAGCCACTCGACATCACCTTGACCACCAACGGCTCGGTGCTGGCCCGCAAGGCGCAAGCGCTGAAAGACGCGGGCCTGCAGCGCGTGACCGTCAGCCTCGATGCGCTCGACGACACGATCTTCCGCCGCATGAACGACGCCGACTTCCCGGTGCATGAAGTGCTCGAAGGCATCGAGGCCGCGCAGAAGGCTGGGCTCGGCCCGATCAAGGTCAACATGGTCGTCAAGCGTGGCACCAACGACTCGCAGATCCTGCCGATGGCGCGCCACTTCAAGGGCACGCCGGTCGTGCTGCGCTTCATCGAATACATGGACGTGGGTGCCACCAACGGCTGGCGCATGGACGAGGTGCTGCCCTCGGCCGAGGTGGTCGCGCGCATCGGTGCCGCGTTCCCGCTCGAGCCGATCGGCGCGAATGCGAGCGGTGAAACCGCCGAGCGCTGGCGCTACAAGGACGGCGGCGGTGAAGTCGGCGTGATCTCGAGCGTGACGCAAGCCTTCTGCCACGACTGCAACCGCGCCCGCCTGTCGACCGAAGGCAAACTCTTCCTGTGCCTGTTCGCGAGCCACGGCCACGACCTGCGCGCGCTGCTGCGCGGTGGCCACAGCGACGCGCAGATCGCCGGCGCGATCGGGCTGATCTGGCAGGCGCGCGACGACCGCTACTCGGAACTGCGCAGTGCAGCCGGCGGCACCGATGCCCCCGGAGCCGAGCCGCGCGAGCGCCGAGTCGAGATGCACTACATCGGCGGCTGAAACGGCGGAGTTCCACATGTCCTTGCTTGCACGCGCAGTTCTCGCCTTTTGCCTGGCAACGTCGATCGTGCCCGCTGCGCTGGCGCGCGACGAGGCTCCGGCCGTTGCAGCACAAACGCTGGTCCCCTTCGGCTCCGAAGAAGGCCTCGCCCGGCTGGCGCGCTCGGGCGCGAAAGTGGACTTCCCGGCGCTCGCGAACCAGTTCGAAGCGCAATCGAACGGCGCCTTCTGTGGCCCGACCACCACCGCGATCGTGCTCAACACCGTGCGTGGCCGCAGCCCCGACCTGCCGCGCGACCGCAGCCGCCTGCGCCCCGAAGACTTTCAGTACGCACCCGCCGGCTTCGACCCGTCGGTGCCGCGTTTCACGCAAGACAACGTGATCGACAAGGGTCTGAAGACGCGCGCGCAAGTGCTCGGCGAACCGGTGATGATCAACGGCAAGCAGATTCGCGATTTCGGCTACCAGTTGCGCCAGCTCGACGAGCTGTTGCGCGCCCACGATCTCGCGACCCGGCTCGTCGTCGTCGACGACAAGGCGGCCGAAGCAGACATCCGCCGCGACCTCGCGGAGAACCTGCAGCATGCGGGCGACTACGTGATCGTCAACTACCGGCGCTCCGACGTGGGGCAGACCGGCGGCGCGCACATCTCGCCGCTCGGTGCCTTTGACGCCGAGTCCGACTCGGTGCTGGTGCTCGACGTGAACCCCGCCAGCGCCGGCTGGGTCTGGATGCCGGTCATCACGCTGATTCGTGGCATGCGCACCTTCGACACCGTCGAGAACCGCGGCTACATCCTCGTGCAGGCGCGTTGAAAGCCGAACCGTGATCCCGCCCGAACACATCACCGGGCTGATCCTGGCCGGCGGCCGCGGCAGCCGCATGGGCGGCGTCGACAAGGGCCTGCAGAACCACCAGGGCAGCACGCTGGCAATGCACGCGCTGTTGCGGCTCGGCCCGCAGGTCGGCGAGATGATGATCAACGCCAACCGCAACGTGGCCGCCTACGAGTCGATGGGCGTGCCGGTGTGGCCGGATGCCTTGCCCGACTACGCCGGCCCGCTGGCGGGCTTCCTGGCCGGCCTGGAGCACTGCGAAACGCCGTACATGGTGACCGTGCCCTGCGACTCGCCACTGTTCCCGCTCGATCTGGTCGAGCGCCTGGCGCACGCACTCGAGGCGGAAGACGCCGAGATCGCGATGGCAGCCACTCGCGAAGGCGACGTGCTGCAGGTTCAACCGGTCTTCTGCCTGATGAAAACCGCGCTGATGGAAAGCCTGATCCGCTTCACGCAAGGCGGCCAGCGCAAGATCGACCGCTGGACGGCGTTGCACCGTTGTGTCGAAGTGCCGTTCGACGACCCGCTCGCGTTCGCCAACGCCAACACGGCAGCCGAGCTGCAACAGCTTCAATCGAATGGCTGAACCGATCGACATCCATGCGCTGGTGGCGGCTGACCTGCCCGCCTACAAGGCGCTGCGTGATTCGATGTTGGCCGCGCACCCCGAAGCATTCACCTCCGACGCCGCCACCGAACGAAAGCGCACCGCACAAAGTTACTTGCCGCGACTCGGTCTCGCCCAGCCGGGCGGCGGCAACTTCATGCTCGGCGCCTGGCAGTCGGGTCAACTCGTCGGCACCCTTGGCTGCGAGCGCGACACACGCGTGAAGGTCTGCCACATCGGCCACCTGGTCGGCATGATGGTGCGCACCGAGCTTCAAGGCGGCGGCATCGGGCGGCGTCTGCTCGAAGCCGGCATCACGGCGGCACGCGGCGTCGAAGGCATGGAGATGCTCACGCTGACCGTGACCGCCAGCAACGCGGGCGCGGTGCGTCTCTATGAACAGGCCGGGTTCATGTGCTTCGGCACCCTGCCCCAGGCGATCCAGGTCGACGGCCGATACCACGCCAAGGACCACATGTTTCTGACCCTATGAGCACCCTGCCCGTTTCGCTGCAGCAGATCGCGTCCAGCGTCTCCGGCTATGACCCGAACGCGCTGCCGGTCGCGCAAGCGCAGGAGTTCATCGCCCGCCTCGTGCCCCGTGTCGAAGCGGTCGAGATGCTGCCGATTCGCAGCGCGCTCGGGCGCGTGCTCGCACGCGACATCGTCTCGGCCATCAACGTGCCGTCGTCCGACAACTCGGCGATGGACGGTTACGCGCTTCGCGGCGCCGACCTCGCGGTCGACGGCGACACGGTGTTGACGTCGATCGGTACCGGCTTTGCCGGCCAGCAGTTCGGCGGCGCCGTGCAAGCCGGCCAATGCGTTCGCATCATGACCGGCGCGGTGATGCCGCCCGGCCTCGACACCGTCGTGCCGCAAGAATTCGTCAAGGTCGTTGGCGAACGCGTGCGCGTGCCGGCCGGCGTGGTGCGCACCGGCGACAACCGCCGCCTCGCCGGTGAAGACCTGGCCCGCGGCGACGCCGCCCTGCGCGCCGGCCGCCTGCTGCGCCCGGCCGACCTGGGCATGCTCGCTTCTCTCGGCCAGGCCGAGGTGCCGGTGCTGCGGCGCCTGCGCGTCGCTTTCTTTTCCACTGGCGACGAACTGCGCTCGCTCGGCGAGCCGCTGGCCGCAGGCTGCGTCTACGACAGCAACCGCTACACGCTGTGGGGCATGCTGCAGCGACTGGGCGTGGAGGTGCTCGACCTCGGCGTCGTGCGCGACGACCCGACAGCGCTGGCGCAGACCTTCAAACACGCCGCCGCGAATGCCGATGCCGTGATCACCTCCGGCGGTGTCAGCGTCGGCGAGGCCGACCACACCAAGCAGGTGATGGCACAGCTCGGCGACGTCTTGTTCTGGCGCATCGCGATGCGGCCGGGTCGGCCGATGGCGATCGGGCGCATCAACGCAGGCACCGGCGGCCCAGGTGCAATCCTGTTCGGCCTGCCCGGCAACCCGGTCGCGGTGATGGTGACCTTCTACGCCTTCGTGCGCAATGCCTTGCTTGCCATGAGCGGCGCGACGGCC
>JANYFX010000282.1 GCA_025359585.1 Rhizobacter sp.
CCCAAGAGCCGCCATGAACGAACCCCGCCTGAACTCCGTGCAATGCATCAGCGCCCGCGGCCTGCACCGCACGGCCTACTGGGAATGGGGCGACGCCGCCAACCCGCGCGTGCTGGTCTGTGCCCACGGCCTGGCACGCCAGGGGCGTGACTTCGACACGCTGGCACGCAGCCTGTGCAACGACTACCGCGTGGTCTGCCCCGACGTGGTGGGCCGCGGCCAGTCCGACGCGCTGGCCGACCCGATGGGCTACCAGATCCCCTCGTACGTGGCCGACATGGTCACGCTGCTGGCGCGCTTGAATGCGCAGACGGTGCACTGGGTCGGCACCTCGATGGGCGGCTTGATCGGCCTCGGCCTCGCGTCGCTGCTGCAGTCACCGATCGCCAGACTCGTGATGAACGATGTCGGCCCGACGATCCAGGCCGAAGCCTTGCGCCGCATTGGCACCTACCTCGGCGCGCCGGTGCGCTGGAACACGCTCGACGAGGCCGCCGACTACATGTGGTCGATCTCGAAGAGTTTCGGCCCGCACACGCGCGAACAATGGCTCGCGCTGACACGGCCGATGCTCAAGGCCGACGGTGACGGTTTCAAGCCGCACTACGACCCGAACATCGCGCAGCCTTTCAAGGCCATCACACCCGAGATGGCGGCGGCTGGCGAGGTGTTCCTCTGGCACAGCTTCGATGCGGTTCGTTGCCGGACCTTGCTGCTGCGCGGTGCCGACTCCGATTTGCTGACGCGCGACACCGCGCTCGCCATGACCCAGCGCGGCCCGAAAGCGCGGCTGGTCGAATTCGCCGGAGTCGGCCACGCGCCGACGCTGGTGGCGGCCGACCAGATCGACGTCGTTCGGGAGTTCCTGCTCACGCCATGAAGACCGGCCTGCTGGGGGCGCCGCAGGCTGCGGCGCCCATCGTCGCGCTGGTCGACGAACACCCCGATGCCGTTGCCGAAGCCGCACAACTCGTGCGCGCGCGGGCCTTCGCCGAGCCCTTGCTCATGGGTCAGTGGCTCGACACGGGCGAAGACGCGCTCGCGCACGCCGATGCGGTTGCCGCCATTCTGCTGGGCATAGGCGCGGCGCCGTCGATGCGCGCCGCAGCCTACCTCGTCTACGCCGCCGACTACCTGAACAAACCCGAAGAGGTCGTTGCAAAAGCCTTCGGGCCGTCGCACGCAAGCCTCGTCGCCGGCACACGCAAGCTGGTGCAACTGCAGCGTGCCGCGCGCGAAGCGCAGCTCGGCCAGGACCAGCGCGCGATGCAGACCGAGCGCGTGCGCAAGATGCTTCTCGCGTTCTCGCGCGACCTGCGGGTGGTGCTGCTGCGGCTCGCCTCGCGCTTGCAGACGCTGCGCTACTTTGCCGCGAGCAAAACGCCGTGCCCGTCGGCGCTGGCGGCCGAGTCGTTGCAGGTGTTCGCACCGCTCGCCAACCGGCTCGGCATCTGGCAGATCAAGTGGGAACTCGAAGACCTGTCGTTCCGTTTTCTCGAGCCTGAAAGCTACCGCAAGGTGGCACGCCTGCTCGATGAAACGCGGGTCGAACGCGAGCAGCGTGTCGAAACTTTCCGCCAGCACCTGAACGACGATCTCACGGCGCACGGCCTGCGCGCCGAAGTGCAGGGCCGGCCGAAGAATATCTACAGCATCTGGAAAAAGATGCAGGGCAAGGGGCTCGATTTCGAGCATGTGTTCGATGTGCGCGCGGTGCGTGTGGTGGTGCCCGACGTGGCTGGCTGTTATGCGGTGCTCGGGCGGGTGCACGAACTCTTCAAGGCGGTGCCGGGCGAATTCGACGACTACATCGAGCGGCCCAAACCGAACGGCTACCAGTCGCTGCACACGGTCGTGCTCGACGCGCACGAGCGTGCCGTCGAAGTGCAGATCCGCACCCCGGCGATGCACGAACACGCCGAGCACGGCGTGGCCGCGCACTGGGCCTACAAGGACGCAGGCGCGAAGGGTTATGCGGGCGTGAGCGCCGATGCCGATCTGAGCGTCACCGTGGCCGAAGCGCGCAAGGCCGTGCTGCGCCAGTTGCTCGCCTGGGAGCGCGACTTCACCGAGCAGGGCGCGCACGCACCGGCGGCAGGCGGCGCCGCGCCCGACGAGCGCATCTACGTCTTCACGCCCGGTGCGGCGGTGGTCGAACTGCCGGCCGGTGCCACGCCGATCGACTTCGCCTACACCGTGCACACCGACCTCGGCCACCGCTGCCGTGGCGCCAAGGTCGACGGTGTGATGGTGCCGCTGAACACGCCGCTGCAAAGTGGCCAGACGGTCGAAGTGAACGCGGTGAAAGAAGGCGGCCCGTCGCTCGACTGGCTCAACGCCGAGCTCGGTTACCTGAAGAGTTCGCGCTCGAAGACCAAGGTGCGCGCCTGGTACAACGCGCTGGCCCAGAACGCCACCATCGCGCGCGGCCGCGAGGCGGTGGAAAAACTCTTGCAACGCGAAGGCAAGACCGCCATCAAACTGGACGACTTGGCCAGCCAGCTGGGCTTTAACAACGCCGACGCGCTGTTCGAAGTCGTCGGCAAGGACGAGTTCTCGCTGCGCACGATCGAGACGCTGCTGCGCCCCACCGAGGCGCCGCTCACGCCCGACGAGGTGATCGCTCTGCGCCGCTCCGACCCCGATGCGCGCACGCCGCAGGGCGGGGTGCTGGTGGTCGGTGTCGAGTCGTTGATGACGAGCCTGGCACGCTGCTGCCGGCCGGCGCCGCCCGACGCAATCGGCGGTTATGTGACGCGTGGCAAGGGCGTGGCCGTGCACCGCACGGCCTGCACCAACTTTCACGAAATGTCGGCGCGCGCGCCCGAGCGGGTGATCGGCGTCGCCTGGGGCGCGCCGCGTGGTGACAAGGCGGCGCTGTACCCGGTGGATGTGATTGTCGAAGCGAGCGACCGGCAAGGCCTGCTGCGCGACATCTCGGAACTCTTCGCGAAAGAGAAGATGAACGTGACCGGCGTGCAGACGCGCTCGGTCAGGGATTCGCAAGGCGGCACGGCGTGGATGAGCTTCACGATCGAAGTCGCCGATTCGGCGCGCCTGACACAGGTGCTCGGCCTGGTCGGCCGGGTGTCTGGTGTGCGCTCGGTTCGGCGCAAGTGATCGGCCCTGAACGCTGCTATATAATCTTGGGCTTAGCAGGCGCGTAGCTCAGCTGGTTAGAGCACCACCTTGACATGGTGGGGGTCGATGGTTCGAGTCCATTCGCGCCTACCAAATTTGGTAGGGACAAAAAGGGATCACGCAGAAATGCCTGGTCCTTTTTTCTTTGCTCGTTTCAATTGCAGGCCGAGCGGCGGCGTCACGCGGCCACGCCGAGAATCACGCTCGAGGCCTTGAACACGGCGGTCACCGCGCTGCCGCCGGCGATTCCCAACGCCTCGGCGCTCTGGTTCGTGACGACCGCGGCGACGCTGCCTCCGCCAGGCAGTTCGAGCACAACCTCGGTGTTGACCGCTCCGGGCAAGACCCGGCTCACCTTGCCGGCCAGCTGGTTGCGGGCCGACAAGCGAACATCGCCGGCATCGGTCATCAGCATGATCGACGAGGCCTTGACGAGCGCGAAGGCCTTGGCGCCGACCTCCAGCCCCAGGTCGTTGCGGCTCTCTCGCGTGACGGTCGCCACGATGTGCAGCCCGCCGATCACCCGCAGTTCGATCTCGTCGTTGATCGCACCTTCCCGAACGGCGTGCACAGTGCCTGCGAACTGGTTTCTGGCGCTGGTCTTCATGGCGATGCTCTCCATCAGTGAATAGTCTTCGGTCAGGCCGCGCGCCTGCCGGTTCAGCCGCTCGACAAAGCGCGCGTGTTCGCTGCGGATCAGCTCGAAGTTGTGAACCAGCCTCTCGCCGCGCGGTGTGAGCCGCGTGGAGCCGCCACCCTTGCCGCCGACAGTACGCTCCAGCAGCGGTTCGCCGGCCTGGTTGCTCATCTCCTCGATCGCGTTCCAGGCGCCCTTGTAGCTCAGGCCTGTCGCTTTGGCCGCCTGCGTGATCGAGCCGACGCGAGCGATCTCGGCCAGCAGCGCCACGCGCCGGGCGCCGGCCATGCTGTGGCCGTCCAGGCTGAGCCACAGCTCGGCGCCGACGGTCAGGGGTGCGGTGTCAACGGCCATGTCTTCAACGGAGCCGATGCGGCGCTGCCGAAGCAGGCGTCGAAGTTGTCGCAGTCATCGCACTTGGGCGGGCGCAGGTCTTCGCGCCCGAGTCGTTCGCCCAGGCTGACAAGCGGGTGGCGCCGAGGTCTTGCCAGTGACCCGCGCGCATGCAGCGCCTGTCGCTCGTTCGCCAACAGGCCGAGCCGCCAAGAGAGCCGTGGCAGCATGCCGTTCGACACGGCCTGCACCACGTGGCCTGCCACTCGCTGGAACAAGCCCGCGTCGGTGCCGTAGAGCGGGCTCATTCCTTCAGCACTTTCACATCGAGCCGTGCCAGCCAGCGCACGCTGCGCGGCCCGGTGCGCAGATCACGCGCCGAGATCAGCGCGATGCGCCCTTCGCGTTCGGCGAGCGGCTGGCCGTCGCGCTCGAAGACGAGCAGGGCGCCGGCGCCGACCTCGGTGTTGAACAGCTCGGGCCAGGAAAACACGGCCCGGTAGCCGTCGGTCGCGGTGGCCAGCACGGTGGTGTGTTTCCAGTCGCTCTGATCGGCGCTGGCGAGCGCGGCACGCTCCAGCACCGCCGTCAGCTTCACGCCGCGCGCGCTGGATGCGGTTTCCTTGTCGCCGACACGCCGCGTGACGGTGACGCTGACGATCTGATCGGCCGGGAAGGCCTTGAGGTCATCGACCTTCAGCGTCAGCGTCGTCTTGACGGCTCCGCCAACGATCACCTGTTCGCTGACCGCGTCGGCGGAGCCCGCCCGCAGCGCGAACATGCACAAGGCGCTCGCCAGGGCGAAACGCCAGAGGCATGAAAGTCTTTTCATGTCACACCACCTTCAGCCGTGTCGAGGCCGGCCGCAAGGGCGCGGCCGGCCGTTCGGCAATCACGCCGTCGCGAAGGTACAAGGACTCGTCGCCGAACCATGCCAGGTCTTCCGGGTCGTGCGTGATCATCAGCACCGGAATGTCGATGCGCTGGAGCAATTCGTCGAGCTCGCTGCGCATGCGCTCGCGCAACTCCGGGTCGAGCGCCGAGAACGGCTCGTCGAGCAACAGGGCGCGCGGCGAATGCACCAGCGCACGCGCCAGGGCCGTGCGCTGGCGCTGGCCGCCCGAGAGCTCGCTCGGCCGCTGCGCCGCCACGTCGAGCAACTCGAAAGCACGCAGCCAGCGGTCCACGTCGGCATCGTTCACGTGCGCTGACGGGTTGCGTAGCCCGAGCGACAAGCCGAACGCGACGTTCTGGCGCACGTTCAGCTTGGGGAACAGCGCGTAGTCCTGGAACAGGTAACCGAAGCCACGCTGGCGCGCCGGCACGTTGATGCCCGCGCTGCCGTCGAACAGCACGTCGTCGCCGAACTTGATGCGCCCGGTGTCGGGTTTCATCAGCCCGGCCAGCGCCTGCAGCGTGAGGCTCTTGCCGGCACCCGACGGGCCGAAGATCACGGTGCGGCGCGCGCTCGTCCTG
>JANYFX010000287.1 GCA_025359585.1 Rhizobacter sp.
ACCACGTCGCCTTCTTCGAGGTAGACGATCTGGTCGGTGACACCGGCCAGCGCCATCGCGTCGGACGCCAGAAAGTTCTCGCCTTCGCCCACGCCCAGGATCAGCGGCGAGCCTTCGCGCGCACCGATCACCCGCTGCGGCTCGTCGCGGCAGAACACTGCGATCGCGTAGGCGCCGCGCAGGCGAAGCGTGGCGCGCTGCACCGCGTCGAACAGATCGCCGTCGTAGAGGTGGTCGACAAGGTGGGCGATGACTTCGGTGTCGGTCTGGCTGTTGAACACGTAGCCGCGGCCGATCAGTTCGGCGCGCAGTTCGTCGTGGTTTTCGATGATGCCGTTGTGCACGAGCGCGATGCGCCCGACCTGTGTGCTGCCACCACTCACCGCGACCTGCGCGTCCGACACGCCGGGGCCGCGGCTGAAGTGCGGGTGCGCGTTGTGAACCACCGGCGCGCCGTGCGTGGCCCAGCGGGTGTGGGCGATGCCGGTGCCGCCGTGCACGCCATCGCGCGCCACCTCGGCGTCGAGCTCGGCCACACGCGAGGTGCTGCGGGCGCGGCGCAATTCGCCGCCCTGGTGCACCGCCACGCCGCAGGAGTCATAACCGCGGTATTCGAGGCGCTTCAGGCCTTCGATCAGGATCGGAACGATGTTGCGGTTGCTGACGGCGCCGACGATTCCACACATGGGATGTTCCTTGGGGTGCTGGACAGGAAGCGAATGCTAGAGATCGGCCTCAGAATTTAGTGTGCAAACTTGGCGGTTTCAAGAAATAATCGTTCACGATTCATTGAACGAGAAATTTTCAGCTGAAAATATAGAGATCATGGAATTATCAATCGACCTTGACGCCACGGATCTGCGCATCCTCGACCAGTTGCAGCGCGACGCATCGCTTTCCAACCAGGACCTGGCCGCCACGATCCACACCTCGCCGGCCACCTGCCTGCGACGTGTGAAACGCCTCGTGGACAGCGGCGTGATCGAGCGGCGCGTGGCGATTTTGTCGCCGCAAAAGCTCGGCGCGGGCTTGAGCGCCTTCGCAGAAGTGAGCCTCGACCGACAAGGCGCCGAGCACATCACAGCGTTCGAAGCACGGGCCGTCGCCGAGCCGGGCGTGCAGCAATGCCACCGCGTGTCGTCAGGCCCCGACCTGATGCTGCTGCTGCAGGTCGAAGACATGGCGGCTTACCACGCACTGGTGCAGCGCCTGTTCACGCAAGACGCCAACGTGCGCAACGTGAAAACATTTTTCAGCGTGCACCGGGCCAAGTTCGACCCGTCGATCCGGCTGCCACCGCTCACTGCTTGATGACGACCAGCCCCTTGAGGTATTCGCCTTCGGGAAAGGTCACGGTCATCGGGTGGTCGGGCGCTGCGGCGAGGCGCGCATGGAACAGGCCGTCGATGCCGGCGTCGAGCCCGGCGCCGGCCACGATCTTGTGGAACAGGTCGAAGGGGATGCCACCCGAGCACGAGAACGTGAACAGCACGCCGCCCGGTTCCAGCAGCATGAAAGCGAGGCGGTTGATGTCTTTGTAGGCACGCGCGGCGCGCTCGGCGTGGGCGGCGGTGGGTGCGAACTTGGGCGGGTCGAGCACGATCGCGTCGAAGCGGCGGCCTTGCGCCAGCATCGTGCGCAGGGTCTTGTTCACGTCGGCATCGAGCGTGGTGTGGCGCGACATGTCGAAGCCTTCGGCGCCGAAGTTCATGGCCACGTGCGTGTTCGCGCGGGCCAGCGCCGGGGCCGACGAATCGACGCTCGTCACCTCTTGCGCGCCACCGGCGAACGCGGCCACGCTGAAGCCGCCGGTGTAGCAGTAGCAGTTCAACACACGCTTGCACCCGAAGTGGCGCACCGTGTCGGCAAAGAGCTTTCGGCTGTCACGCTGGTCGAGATAAAAACCAGTCTTGTGGCCTTCTGCCACGTCGACGTTCAGGCGCCAGCCGTGCTCGGCGATCGTCACCTCGGTCGCACCTTCACCACGCAGCCAGCCGGTCTTCGGCTCCAGGCCTTCGAGCGTGCGCACGTTCGAATCGCTGCGTTCGTAAAGGCGCGACAGGCCGGTCGCCCTCAGCAGTTGATCGGCAATGGCCTCCTTCCAGCGCTCGACCCCGACCGACAGAAACTGCGCGCTCAGTGTGTCGGCATAACGATCGACGATCAAACCCGGCAGGCCATCGGCTTCACCGTGGATCAGGCGCACACCGTCGCTCGCGACGGCCAGCCGGGCGCGCAGCGCTACAGCGCGGTTGATTCGGCGCTCGAAGAAGGCGGCGTCGATGCGTTCGGTCTCAACGAAGCTCCAGGCCCGCAGCCGGATCATCGAGCTCGGGCTGTACGAGGCCCAGGCAGCGAACTTGCCATCGGCCGACTGCACCCGCACCGTCTCGCCCGGGTCGGCCTTGCCGCTGGCGATGCTGCCCTCGAAGACCCAGGGGTGGCGGCGTTGCAGCGAACGTTCCTTGCCGTCGCGCAGGGTGATGGTTTTCATGGCGGGTTCAGGATTTGCGCTTCGCGCGCGGGTGCGCGGCGTCATACACCTTCGAGAGGTGCCCGAAGTCGAGCTTCGTGTAGACCTGCGTGGTCGTGATGTTGGCGTGACCGAGCAGTTCCTGCACCGCACGCAGGTCACCGCTGGACTGCAGCAGATGGGTCGCAAACGAGTGCCGCAGCATGTGCGGGTGCACGTGGGTCGGCAGGCCGGCTTTCAGTGCGCGCGCTTTCAGGCGCGAGCGCACCTGGCTCGCCGTGAGGCGTGTGCCGCGGTTGCTGACGAACAGGGCCGGCTCGTCGGCAAGCGCCATCTGCGCGCGCACTTCGACCCAGTCGCGCAGTGCTTTCAACGCCATCGAGCCCACCGGCACGCTGCGGCGTTTGCTGCCTTTGCCGAGCACGTGCGCGCTCGCGTCACTCGCATCGATCCAGCCCGCCGCTTCGCTGCCGGCCTGCAGGTCGAGCCCGGTCAACTCGCCGACGCGCAGCCCGCAGCCGTACAACAACTCGACGATGCACTGGTCGCGCGCCGCCAGCACCGCGTTGCCACCTTCGTCGTCGGCCGGCGGCTCGGCCAGCGCCATCGCGTGGTCGACCGACAGCGCCTTGGGCAGCGGCTTCGCGCCCTTCGGCGCGCGCACGCCTTCGACCGGGTTCAGCGCCACCAGCGCGTCGCGCCCGAGCCAGCGGTACAGACCGCGCCACGCCGACAGGGCGATCGCGATGCTGCGTGGCGCAAGGCCCCGCGAATGAAGTTGCGCGGCCCATCGCCGCACGTGGTGGGTCTGCACTTCGCGCAAGGGCACCGGCATCGCCGCAGCGAACGCGTGCAGCCACTTGAACGCATCGCCATACATCGCCAGCGTGCGCTCGGCCAGGCGGCGCTCGACCCGCAGGTGTTGCAGATGGCGCCGGACGACGTCGTCGAGATCCGGCGTGTCTGGCATGGCGACGCTCAGCCGCGCGGCGGCAGCAAGCGCGAGAGCGCTGCGCTCGCGAGTTCGCCGATGCGCACCAGGAATTCGGTGCCCATGTCGGCGGTGTAGCGCGTGGCGTCGGGCGACGCCAGCACGAGCATGCCGAACGCGCCGGGGCTGCCCGCTTCGCGCAGCGGGATCAAGGCCATCGACATCGCGCTCTTCGGCTCTTCGAGCCATTGCGCGGCTTCGAAGCCGGCGTTCACGCCGCAATAAGGCGCGGTCAGGCTGCCCGCAAAACTCTTCACGTCGTCGCTGACGGTCTGCGCGAAAGGCATCGCGGCGAACGGCTCGGCGCCGCCCCACACGCGGATGCCGCCTTGCGGAATCAGGAAGTGGTGCAACAACTCGCGCACCAGCACCTCGGGCAGTTCGGCCGGCTGCGGCGTGAGCATCAGCGCGCGCGTCCAGCGGTGCAGCTTGTCGGCGATGACGACGTTGTCTTGCCCGTGGCGGATCATCTCGATGATCTTGTGCTCCAGGCCTTTGATCTTGTCGCGCAGCATTTCCATCTGCCGCTCCTGCAGCGAGACGGCGCGCTGGCCGTGCGGGCTGGTGAGCTGCACCGAACCCAGCAACTCGGCGTGGCGCTCGAAGAAGCCGGGCGTCTGCGCCAGGTAGTTGGCGATGTCGGCTTCGGTGATGCCCTGGATGCCGGATGCGCTCATGGATGCTTGCTCACAGTTCGATTCACAGTTCGATCACTCCTTCAAAGACGGATATCGCGGGGCCGGTCATCAGCACGTGACTCTCACCGCCGCGCCACTCGATCGTCAGGTTCCCGCCACGCGCTTCGACGTCGACGCGCGCGTCGAGCAGGCCGAGGCGAATGCCGGCAACGACCGCCGCGCACGCCCCGGTGCCGCAGGCCAGCGTTTCGCCGGCGCCACGTTCGTGCACACGCAGGCGGATGCGGCTGCGGCTCACGACCTGCATGAAACCGGCGTTCACGTGGCGCGGGAAGCGCGCATGCGTTTCAACCAGCGGGCCGTTCGTTGCAACTGGAGCGGTATCGACATCGGCCACGATCTGCACCGCGTGCGGGTTGCCCATCGACAGCACGGCGACCTCGACGGTCTGGCCGGCCACATCGAGCGGCCAGAGCGAAAAGTCGCCGAGCCGGCGCGCGCTCAGACCCTCAGAGTCGAAAGGCACACGGGCCAGGTCGAAGACCGGCGCGTTCATGTCCACGGTCACGCGGCCATCGTCCTGCAGTCGCAGTTCGAGCACGTTGTTCATCGTGGTCACACGCAGCGTGCTCTTGGGCGACAGGCCCTTGTCGCGCACGTAGCGCACGAAACAGCGCGCGCCGTTGCCGCAGTGTTCGACCTCGTCGCCACTGCCGCCGTTGAAGATGCGGTAGCCGAAGTCGATGTCCGGCGTGTTGCTGGGTTCGATCATCAGGATCTGGTCGGCGCCGACGCCGAAGCGCCGATCGCCGAGCGCGCGCATCTGCGCGTCGCTCAATTCGATGGGCGCACGCGTGGCGTCGAGCACGACGAAGTCGTTGCCGGCGCCCTGCATCTTGGTGAAGTGCAACTTCATGGGTGAATTATCGCAGCGCAGTACAGCGCCACGCGGCCGCAAACATCTCAATACAACGAAGGCTCGCCGGCAGGCCGCGTCTTGAAACGTTTGTGCACCCACAGGTACTGAGCCGGGCTGGAGCGGATTTCCGATTCGATCCAGCGGTTCATCGCGGCCGTGTCGGCCAGCGCATCGGCACTCGGGAAATGCTCCAACGGCGGCAGGAAACGCACGCGGTAGCCCTGCCCGCCCGGCAAGGCTTCAGCAACGATCGGCTGCACCACCATGTTCAGCGCTCGCGCCAGACGCGAGGGCGCGAGCAGCGTGGCGGCCGGCACGTTGAAGAACGGCACGTAGGCGGCATCGCGCTCGCCGAAGTCCATGTCGGGCAGGTTGAAGAACGCGTCGCCACGTCGAATGGCTCGGAGCAGCGGCTTGGCCGAATCGGCGCGCGGAAAGATCTCGGCATTGCCCAGCCGCAGCCGGCCGCGCCGGATCGCCGCGTCGATCTGCGGGTTGCTCTGCTCCTGGTACATCGAGACGACCTTGCGGGTCTGGTACAGCAGCACCGACACGCCCGCCACGTCGAGTGCCATGAAGTGCGGCACCAGCCACATCACGGGCCTTTCGCTGCGCTCGGCGAGACCCACATCGCCTTCGATCCGGATCAGCCGCTTGAGCCGCTCGGCCGGTGCGTACCAGAGCAGGCCGCGCTCGAGGATGCTGCGCCCCAGCCACTGGAAGTGTTCGCGCACGAGCTGCGTGCGTTCGAACAGTGACTTCTCCGGGAAACACAACTCGACGTTGCGCAGCGCGATGCGCCTGCGCGAGCCGGCCACGGCGTGCAGCAAGCGCCCGAGCGCGCGCCCGAAGAAGGCCTGCGCCGACAGCGGCAGCCAGTGAAACAGCCACAGCGTGCCCAGAAGAATTCGTGCGCCCAAGCGTTGTCCCGGTGTGTGCTCTTGCGCGCTCAGTCGACCGAAGCGTTGGCGCGCGGCTGTTTGTAGCGGTGGTAACCCCACAAGTACTGCTGCGGGCGCTGCCGGATCAAACGCTCCATCGCGCGGTTGATGACGGCGGCCGATTCTGCCTGACTGTTTTCGCCCGTCGGCAGCGCCTCACCGAGCGCCGACACACGCACCGTGTAGCCCGCGCCGTGGCGCAGCCGCTCGCCCCAGATCAAGAGTGGCACCGCGCCGGTCTGCTGCACCAGGCGCGCGGCAAGCGTCATCGTGTAGGCCGGTTTGGCGAAGAACGGCACCCACACGCCCATGCCGTCGGGCGGCACCTGGTCGGGCAGCAGGCCGACCGCTTGGCCGCGGCGCAGCGCTCGGATCATCTGGCGCACACCGGCGAGCGTGGCCGGCGCCGTGGCCACGCCGGGGCGGGCGCGCGAGCCGTCCATCACGGCCCGCAGCAAGGGCTTGCGTGCCGGGCGGTAGAGCACCGTGATCGGGCCGTACTCGGCCGCAAAACTCTGCGCGCAGGCCTGCGCGGTGACTTCGAAGCTGCCCATGTGCGGCGTCAGCAGCACGATGCCCTTGCGCTGCTTCAGCGCTTCGACCAGCAGCGCCTCGCCTTCCCAGTTCAGGCGTGGTCGGATCGGCTCGTCGGCGGGTCGCAGCCACAGGAAGGGCAGCTCCATCACGAGCCGCCCGGCCTCGGCGATGGCAGGGCGTGCGTCTTGCCGCGAAATGCCGGCCTGGGCCGCGTTTTGCTTGAAACGGCGGCGGTAGGCGGGCGAGGCGGCGTAGGTGATCCAGCCGAGGGCACCCCCTAAGGCGTGCAAAAACCACAGGGGGCAGCGGGCGAGCCAGCGAAACAGCCTCAACATTTTTCTATAATCAGCGTGTCGCCGAGTTAACTGAACTACTTGCGGGCGATGCGCAAACGCTGCGAACAGCGGCTGCGCCGGGTGGCACCGGAGGGTGCGGCTCAACAAATACCGCTAAAGCGTTCGCCGCTCCTCCGAGGTTTTCAGGCCGGCAACGCAAGAAACTTGCAACCGCGCGCAACCTACTGGAGTTTAAGAGTGTCCAACGATTTCCTTTTCACATCCGAGTCCGTTTCCGAAGGCCACCCCGACAAGGTCGCCGATCAGATCTCCGACGCCATTCTCGACGCGATCTTCAAACAGGACCCGCGTTCGCGCGTGGCCGCCGAGACGCTGACCAACACCGGCCTCGTGGTGCTGGCCGGCGAGATCACGACGAACGCGCACGTCGACTACATCCAGGTCGCGCGCGACACGATCAAGCGCATCGGCTACGACAACACCGAATACGGCATCGACTACAAGGGCTGCGCGGTGATGGTCTGCTACGACAAGCAGAGCAACGACATCGCCCAGGGCGTGGACCACGCGAGCGACGACCACCTGAACATCGGCGCTGGCGACCAGGGCCTGATGTTTGGCTATGCCTGTGATGAAACGCCCGAGCTGATGCCCGCGCCCATCTACTACGCGCACCGCCTCGTCGAGCGCCAGGCGCAGCTGCGCAAGGACGGCCGCCTTCCGTTCCTGCGCCCCGATGCGAAGAGCCAGGTGACGATGCGTTATGTCGACGGCAAGCCGCACAGCATCGACACGGTCGTGCTCTCCACGCAGCACAGCCCCGACCAGAGCGAGACCGCGACCAAGATGAAGGCGTCGTTCAACGAAGCCATCATCGAAGAGCTGATCAAGCCGGTGCTGCCGAAAGAGTGGCTGAAGAACACACGTTACCTCGTCAACCCGACGGGCCGCTTCGTGATCGGCGGCCCGCAAGGCGACTGCGGGCTGACCGGGCGCAAGATCATCGTCGACACCTACGGCGGCGCCTGCCCGCACGGCGGTGGCGCGTTCTCGGGCAAAGACCCGAGCAAGGTCGACCGCTCGGCCGCGTACGCTGCGCGTTATGTGGCAAAGAACATCGTCGCCGCCGGCCTCGCGCGCCAGTGCCAGATCCAGGTGGCCTACGCGATCGGCGTGGCCAAGCCGATGAACATCACGGTCTACACCGAAGGCACCGGCGTGATGTCGGACGACAAGCTCTCGGCGCTGGTGCAAGAGCACTTCGACCTGCGCCCGAAGGGCATCATCCAGATGCTCGACCTGCTGCGGCCGATCTATGAAAAGACGGCAGCCTATGGCCACTTCGGGCGTGAAGAGCCGGAGTTCACCTGGGAGCGCACCGACAAGGTGGCTTTGCTGCGGGCAGC
>JANYFX010000386.1 GCA_025359585.1 Rhizobacter sp.
GGCCAATGAGATCAATCGCCGCTTCGACGACTTCCTGGTCGCCGAGGTGGCCGACACCGGCAAGCCGAACCACCTGGCATCGCATGTGGACATTCCGCGCGGCGCGGCCAATTTCAAGATCTTCGCCGACACGATCAAGAACGCCTCCACCGAGTCGTTCCAGATGGCTACCCCCGACGGCCACACCGCGCTCAGCTACGCGGTGCGCGTGCCGCGCGGCGTGATCGCGGTGGTCTGCCCGTGGAACCTGCCGCTGCTGCTGATGACGTGGAAGGTCGGCCCGGCGCTGGCCTGTGGCAATGCCGTGATCGTCAAACCTTCGGAAGAAACCCCCGCCACCGCCACGCTGCTCGGCGAGGTGATGAAGGCGGTGGGCATTCCCGACGGCGTCTACAACGTCGTGCATGGTTTCGGGCCGAACTCGGCCGGTGAATTCCTGACCCGCCACAAGGACGTGAACGGCATCACCTTCACCGGCGAGACGCGCACCGGCGAAGCCATCATGGCCGCGGCCGCGAAAGGTGTTCGGCCAGTGAGCTTCGAGCTCGGCGGCAAGAACGCCGGCATCGTTTTCGCCGATGCCGATTTCGACAAGGCCGTCGCCGGCATCACCCGCAGCACCTTCGAGAACTGCGGGCAGGTGTGCCTGGGCACCGAGCGTGTCTACGTGCAGCGACCGATCTTCGACAAGTTCGTCGCCGCGCTGAAGGCCAAGGCCGAGGGGCTGAAGATCGGGCCGTCGGAGGAACCCGGCGTGGGCATGGGCCCGCTGATCTCGGCCGAGCACAAGCAGAAGGTGATGGGTTACTACGCGAAGGCGCTTGCCGAGGGCGCGACCGTGATCACCGGCGGCGGCGAGCCGCGCATGAGCGGCGCCCTGGCCGAAGGCCACTGGGTGCAGCCGACGATCTGGACCGGGCTGCCTGAATCGGCAAGCGTGATCCAGGAAGAGATCTTCGGCCCCTGCTGCCACATTGCACCCTTCGACACCGAGGAGGAAGCCATCGCACTCGCGAATGCCACCGACTACGGCCTCGCCACCACGGTGTGGACGCAGAACCTCGGCACCGCACACCGCATGGCCAGCGCGATCAAGGTCGGCCTGTGCTGGGTGAACAGCTGGTTCCTGCGTGACTTGCGCACCGCGTTCGGCGGCGCCAAGGCATCCGGCATCGGTCGCGAGGGCGGGGTGCATTCGCTGGAGTTCTACAGCGAGCTGCGCAACGTGATGATCAAGCTGTGAGGAGACCGACGCCATGAGCCAGCCCACCCTCACCGCCAACCCCGAACTCGGCCACCGCGTGCGCACCGGCGCGTTCGAGACCAATGTGCACGACCTGGGCAGCGGCCGGCCGCTGCTGATGATCCACGGCTCCGGACCCGGCGTCAGCGCCTGGGCCAACTGGCGCTTGGCGCTTGGCGATGCCGGTGCTCGCCGCCTCACGCCGTGTGATCGCGCCCGACATGGTCGGCTTCGGCTACACGGATCGGCCGGCCGGCATCACGTACAACATGGCCACCTGGGTGCAGCAGGCGCTCGACCTGCTCGATGCGCTCGACCTGCCGCAGGTCGACCTCGTCGGCAACAGTTTCGGCGGCGCGCTGTCGCTGGCACTCACCATCCGCGCGCCCGAACGCGTGCGCCGCCTGGTGCTGATGGGCAGCGTCGGCGTGCCGTTCCCGATCACGCCGGGGCTGGACGCCGTGTGGGGGTACGAACCCTCGTTCGAGACGATGCGCGAGCTGCTCGACGTGTTCGCGTACGACCGCAGGCTCGTCAACGATGAACTCGCGCAGCTGCGTTACGAGGCCAGTATCCGCCCGGGTTTCCAGGAATCCTTCTCGGCCATGTTTCCGGCCCCCCGCCAGCGCTGGGTCGAAGCAATGGCGAGCCGCGAAGAAGACATCAGCCGCCTGCCGCACGAGACCTTGGCGATCCACGGCCGCGAGGACAAGGTGATACCGCTGTCGACGTCGCAGACGCTCGCGACGCTGATCCCGCGCGCGCAGCTGCATGTGTTCGGCCAGTGCGGCCACTGGACGCAAATCGAACACGCGGCGCGCTTTGCACAACTCGTCGGCAACTTCCTCGCCGAGGCCGGCACCGACGAACCGAAACCCCTGATTGCATGAGATGCCGATGAACCCCGAACTGATCACCCGACTCGGCGACGAGTTGTACGACGCGCTGGTGAACTGCCGCGTCGTCGACCCGCTGACCACACGCCATCCCGAGATCACCACCTCCGATGCTTACCTCATCCAGCAGCGCCTGAACGCGCGCCGGGTCGAAGCGGGCGAGACGATCATCGGCAAGAAGATCGGCGTCACTTCGAAGGCGGTGATGAACATGCTGGGCGTCTACCAGCCCGACTTCGGCCTGCTGACCGATGGCATGGTCTACAACGAAGGGCAGGCGATTCCGGCCAACACGCTGATCCAGCCGAAGGCCGAGGGCGAGATCGCCTTCATCCTGAAGAAGGACCTGGTCGGCCCCGGTGTCAGCGCCGCCGACGTTATCGCCGCGACCGAAGGTGTGATGGCCTGCTTCGAGATCGTCGACTCGCGCATCCGCGACTGGAAGATCAAGATCCAGGACACCGTCGCCGACAACGCCTCCTGCGGCGTCTTCGTGCTCGGCGATCGCGTGGTCTCGCCGCTCGACGTCGACCTCAACACCTGCGGCATGGTGCTCGAGAAGAACGGTGAAATCGTCGCGACGGGCGCCGGCGCCGCGGCGCTCGGCGCGCCGGCCAACGCGGTGGCGTGGCTGGCCAACACACTCGGCGCACTCGGCATTCCGCTCAAGGCCGGTGAAGTGATCCTGTCGGGCTCGCTCGCGATCATGGTGCCGGTGGTGGCCGGCGACAGCCTGCGCGTTTCCATCGGTGGCATCGGCGGCTGCTCGGTTCGTTTTGTCTGAGGAAATCCCATGAAGAAAGTCAAATGCGCGCTCATCGGGCCGGGCAACATCGGCACCGACCTGCTGGCGAAACTGCAACGCAGCGCGGTGCTCGAACCCGTGTGGATGGTCGGCATCGACCCGAACTCGGATGGTCTGAAGCGTGCCCGCGAGTTGGGGCTGAAGACCACCGCCGAGGGCGTGGATGGCCTGTTGCCGCACGTGCTGGCCGACGGCGTGCAGATCGCCTTCGATGCGACCAGCGCCTACGTGCATGCCGAGAACTCGCGCAAGCTCAATGCGCTCGGCGTGATGATGATCGACCTGACGCCTGCCGCCATCGGCCCGTTTTGCGTGCCGCCGGTGAACCTGAAGCAGCATGTCGGCCGGCGTGAGATGAACGTCAACATGGTCACCTGCGGGGGGCAGGCCACCATCCCGATGGTCGCCGCCGTGTCGCGCGTGCAGCCGGTGGCTTATGGCGAGATCGTCGCCACCGTCGCGTCGCGCTCGGTCGGCCCGGGCACCCGCCAGAACATCGACGAGTTCACGCGCACCACGGCCGGTGCGGTCGAGAAGGTGGGTGGCGCTCGGCGCGGCAAGGCCATCATCGTGATCAACCCGGCCGAGCCGCCGATGATCATGCGCGACACGGTGCACTGCCTGACCGAAACCGCACCCGACCAGGCCGCGATCACGAAGTCGGTCCACGACATGATCAGGGAAGTGCAGAGGTACGTGCCCGGCTACAAGCTCGTCAACGGCCCCGTCTTCGACGGCAACCGCGTCTCGGTCTTCATGGAAGTGGAGGGCTTGGGCGACTACTTGCCCAAGTACGCCGGCAACCTGGACATCATGACCGCCGCCGCGGCGCGCACCGCGGAGATGTTCGCCGAAGAAATCCTCGCTGGTTCGCTCACGCTTGAGCCGGTGGCTGCATAAGGAGCACACGATGACCACACTCAAGGGCAAGTCCATCCGCGTGCACGACATGACGCTGCGCGACGGCATGCACCCGAAGCGCCACCAGATGACGCTCGACCAGATGCGCAGCATCGCCCAAGGCCTCGACGCCGCCGGCGTGCCGCTGATCGAGGTGACCCACGGCGACGGCCTCGGCGGCAGCTCGGTCAACTACGGCTTCCCGGCGCATACCGACGAGCAGTACCTCTCGACCGTGATTCCGCTGATGAAGAAGGCGAAGGTCTCGGCGCTGTTGATCCCGGGCATCGGCACGGTCGATCACTTGAAGATGGCGCATGAACTGGGCGTGCACACGATCCGTGTCGCCACCCATTGCACCGAGGCCGACGTGAGCGAGCAGCACATCGTCGCGGCGCGCAGGCTCGGCATGGACACGGTCGGCTTCCTGATGATGGCGCACCTGAACAGCCCCGAGGGGCTGGTCAAGCAGGCGCTGCTGATGGAGAGCTACGGCGCCAACTGCCTCTACATCACCGACTCTGCCGGCTACATGCTGCCCGACGACGTGAAGGCGCGGCTCGGCGCGGTGCGCGCCGCGCTCAAGCCCGAAACCGAACTCGGCTTCCACGGCCACCACAACCTGGCGATGGGCATTGCCAACTCGATCACCGCGATCGAGTGCGGTGCGACGCGCATCGACGCCGCCGCCGCGGGCCTTGGTGCCGGTGCCGGCAACACGCCGATGGAGGTGCTGGTGGCGGTGTGCGACCGCATGGGCATCCAGACGGGCGTCGACGTTTGGAAGATCCAGGACGTGGCCGAAGACCTGGTGGTGCCGATCATGGACTTCCCGATCCGTATCGACCGCGATGCGCTGACGCTCGGCTATGCGGGCGTCTACGGCAGCTTCCTGTTGTTCGCCAAACGCGCCGAGAAGAAGTACGGCGTGTCGGCCCGCGACCTGCTGGTCGAACTCGGCCGCCGCGGCATGGTTGGCGGGCAGGAAGACATGATCGAAGATACCGCGCTGACGATGGCGAAGGCGCGCGGCCTGAACCTCGCCAAAGCCGCTTGAGGAACGACACGATGGCACTCGACAAGCAAACCATACTCGGCCTCGCCGAACACCTCGAGACCTGTGAACTGCAGGCCCGTGACACGCTGAAGATCACCGACGAACACCCGTCGATGGACTGGGACGATGCCTACGCGATCCAGGACGAGATCTTGCGCCGCAAGCTCGCCCGGGGCGCGCGGCTCATCGGCCTGAAGGCCGGCCTCACTTCGCACGCGAAGATGAAGCAGATGGGCGTGGACACGCCCGTCTTCGGCTTCCTCGTCGACAGCTTCAGCGTGCCCGAGGGCGCCGAGGTGAAGATGAAGGAGCTGATCCACCCGAAGGTCGAACCCGAGATCGCGTTCGTGCTCAAGCGTGCGCTCAAGGGCCCGGGCTGCCACATCGGCGCGGTGCTCGCCGCGACAGACTTCGTGCTCCCCGGCATCGAGGTGATCGACAGCCGTTACCGCGACTTCAAGTTCGACCTGAAGAGCGTCGTGGCCGACAACACCTCGGCCGCCCGCTTCGTCGTCGGCGGCCGTGCGATGCGGCCCGACCAGATCGACATGCGCACGCTCGGCGTCGTGATGGAAAGAAACGGCGAGGTCGTCTCGATCGGTGCCGGCGCGGCGGTGCTCGGTCATCCGGCGGCGGCGGTGGCGGCCCTGGCCAACCACCTCGGCCGGCGCGGGCAGGAGATCCCCGCGGGCACGGTCATCCTGTCGGGCGGCGTCACGGAAGCGATTTCGGTGGAGCCGGGCGATCACGTCAGCCTGCGCATTCAGCACCTTGGCAGCGTGTCGCTGCACTTCGCCTGAACGGAACATCACCATGCCGTTTGCACAGATCTACATGGTCGTGGGGCGCACGCCCGAGCAGAAGAAGGCGGTCATCGAGAAGGTGTCGCAGGCGCTCGTCGAGGCCACGGGCGCGCCGATCGCCAACGTGCGCGTCTGGATCCACGAGATGCCAAAGGAGAACTGGGGCATCGCCGGCGTCAGCGCGAAGGACCTGGGCCGGTAGCGAGGCCGCCTCAAGAGTCCGGGTGAACCTGGGTGCAGCGCATGTTGGTTCCCGCGTTCTTTGGTGTGAACAGTGCAACGGCAAGATTCAGATCGTGACAATCCCGTTGCCCCAAGCGTCGCAGAGCATGCTGGAGGCCGCAAGCGTCGTCCTCGAGCGTGAACGTGTCGATCTTTCGAATCTGGTCTGGGTGCAAGAAGGCGATTCCGGGTCGGCCGCGTTGGAGAGCGCTGAAGTACTTCTTCGCGGCGGCTGCTTGACTTGCGAGGTCCTTACCCGGGAACTTGCGGCCGTGCTGGTGCGTGCGGGCGAAACACGCTGAACGTGACGTTGAATCGTCACGTCCTGCCGCGCACGGTATCTCGCCACTTGCGCGACGTGACGGGTTCTGCCGCCGACGATGCGCAGACCCTTCGCGACAAGCACGCCCGCATCGTGCTGGACGAGCTGTCCCGGCTCGTTGGCCTGCTCGATCGCCGGCGTGTCAGCGCGTCGGGTCGGCGACGGTCGGGCCGGACGCGATCTCGATTGGGTCGTCACCGGGCACGTCCGACATCAGCACGGTGACGTTGCGACAGGCGCTGATAGGCGGCTTTGTGTCCAGCCGCATCCTTGAGGTCCACGGCGAGCGCATGATCAGCTCGCCAACGCGACGGGGCGGCAGGTTGCCCCCGCGCCCGGATTGACGCTGTCCGACAAGCATGCGGTCAACAAGGCGCTGCTCATCAGCGGTGACACGATCTCGAAAATGAACCACCAGTCCTTCGAGCGGACCGGTCCCATCGTCATCCGTGTCGGCAAGGCCCCGGCCGCGAAGGAGCGCTGAGCGCGCCCATGATCTGGCAGGCCACCTTCGTCGTCTGCCCGTCGCCATTGGCGCCGACAAGGGGCAATGTTCTTGCCCATCGTCTCAAACAATTGGCGCACCGTGACGAATGCGGCCTCATCGACCCGGCACATGACCGTTAGCGATGCCGCCTTGGCGCCCAGATCGCTGCCCCGCTCGGTTCACCCAGTGCGGATCGCGGGCCCCTTGGGCGCGAATGCATGCGGGTGCGGACGTCGTCCGCGTCAGCCGAAGGCTTACGACAGCGACTGCTTCGTGGCGACCAACTCAGCGCAGCGAATGTCGCTGAGGGGTCGAGAGACGACGAACGTCTGCCGCCGGTGACAGCACACGTTCCGTGGTGAGTGCCAAATTTCTGCAATCGGTTTGAGGCGTTGTTACCCGTTTCCGCTGTGTCAGCAGTCGACGGCCCGGGCGCATGCCGCGAGACGTGCAGCGACGCACTTGGATGGATGTGATTGGCGTGCGATCGATTGAATCGTGGTCTGGATTGGCAGCGCTGATTCATTGAAAATCTGCGGCAAAAATCGTGGTAATTTCGACGTTAGGGAATTGCCTGCAGCCGTGCTAGTTTGTCCTTGAACCGCCGACCCTCAATAAGCAAATTTGAGTAGGGGAACAAGCAGGGGAACTAGGATCTGTTGAATTCAGTTGCAGTGAGAAGGCGCGCGCCTCGTGGCTCGGGTTTCAAGCTCCTCCGGGGCCAATTCTTAATCCGAAACCGTCCCGAGAAGGCTCAATTCGACTCATCTTCATAGGTAAATTCGGGTTTCGAGAGTCCCAAGTCGTCTCATTCGATTCCGGGCCATGGTAGGGGAACAAGGGCTACAGAACGGGGAACAAATGGCAAAATTAGGTGCCATCAACGGTTTGTTCCCCTATGCTGACCGATGCCGACTGCCGTAGCGCCCGCTGCCCTCCCGATAAGGCGCGCCTGCGATTGAGCGACTCTGGAAACCTTTACCTGCAGGTCGAGCCAAACGGCTCACGCCGTTGGTTCTGGAAGTACACGACCGGCGGCAAAGAGAAGCGCATCTCACTCGGACACTACACCGAGGCGGGATCTTCGAAGGTTCAGACGAGCCTGAAGGCGGC
>JANYFX010000425.1 GCA_025359585.1 Rhizobacter sp.
GTGCAGGTGCAGGTGCAGGTGCAGGTGCAGGTGCAGGTGCAGGTGCAGGTGCAGGTGCAGGTGCAGGTGCAGGTGCTATCGCCGGTGCAGCCGAGTCGCTGCCGCCTCCGCCGCAAGCGGCCAGCAACAGCGCAGCGCCGAACAGTTCGGCCAGCAAGGCGGTGCGCGCGCGTGTCGAGTCGGCTTGTTTCATCGGGCAGCAGGCTACCGATTGCGCACCGGCTCAGGGGTAAACAGCGGTAAGGAACGGTGAGCTTCACACAGGATTCGAGGCTGGCGTGAATTGCGCCACGCGCCCCGGCGCTGCGCCCGGTGGGCGGGTGGCACAGCGATCGAAGCTGTTGCAGCATCTTGAAGCCGTGCGCCTCGACCCGCGCTCGCGGGGCGATCGACCTCAAGTTGCGGGCTCCTTCGCCGATATTTTCCGGGAACCCTTTCTGCCTTGGCACCCACCGTTTTGCACCTTGACCGCATGATTTCCGCGTTTTGTCCGACCCTGCGCTTTTGGGGTGCCACCGTGCTGGCCACGCCGCTGGCAATGGCCCACGCCGCCGCGTTGAACATCAACGTCACCGGCAGCGACGGCAAGCCCTTGCTCGATGCCGTGGCGCTGCTCGACCCTGCGGTCGGCAAGGCGCCGGTGAAGGCGATGGCCGATGTCGAGATCTCGCAAGCCAAGCGCCAGTTCAACCCGCGCGTGACGCTCATCACCGTCGGCACCAAAGTCACGTTCCCGAACTTCGACACGGTGCGCCACCACGTGTACTCGTTCTCGCCGATCAAGACCTTCGAGCTCAAGCTCTACGCCGGTGTGCCCAATGCCCCGCTGACCTTCGACAAGCCCGGCGTGGCCGTGCTCGGCTGCAACATCCACGACACGATGGCCGCGTGGGTCGTGGTCGCCGACTCGCCCTGGTTCGCGCGCAGCGCCGCCAATGGCCAGGCCCGCATCGAAGGCGTGCCCGCCGGCAACTACCGCTTGCGCCTGTGGCACGCGGGCCTGGGCCTGGGTGCCGAGCCAGCCGCTGTGGCGATCACGATCGGGGCCGGCGACGCCGAACACCACGCACGTCTGGCCGTGAGTGCCGAGCCATGAAACACGCGGTGAGTTGCGTCTTCGACCAGGCCAACGGCTGGGTCAAGAAGTCGCTGGGCGCCCGCATCGTCGTCGTGTTCCTCGGCCTGCTGCTGGTGGTGCAGATCGCCAGCTTCTGGGCGATTCGCGCGAGCCTGTGGAACCAGGCGCACCGCGAGCTGCCCGAGCAACTCGAGCTTGCCGACAGCATCCTGCAAAGCGTGATCGAACGGCGCGCGCAGCGCCTGATCGACGGCGCCGAAGTGGCCGCCGCCGACTACGCTTTCCGCGAGGCCGTGGCCAGCAACGATGCCGAGACCATCGCCTCGGCGCTGGCCAACCACAGCCGGCGCGTGAAGGCCACCGAAGCGGCGCTGTACGGCACCGACTTTTCGCTGCGCGCGGCCACCGGCAAGCTGCAAACCAACTTGGGACCGCTGGTGGCACGACTGGGCGCGCGTGCCATGACCGACGGCCGCGGCGGCAGCCGGGCGAGCGAGATCGCGCTGATCGGCGGCAAGCCCTACCAGATGGTGATGGTGCCGATGAAGGCGCCGATCGTGGTCGGCTGGGTGATGATGGGTTTTCCGCTCGACGACCAGCTCGTGACCACGATGCAGAGCATGTCGGCGCAAAGCCTCAAGCTGACGCTGCTGACCCGCAACGAAGCCGGCGCGCCGTGGAGCGTGGAGGTGACGCGACTGCCCGCCGAACAAGCAGCGCAACTGGCCCGCCAACCCTGGATGAAGATCCCCGCGCCGGGCGACATGAACTCGGTCGACGCCGTTGGCGAAGAGCTGGGGGTGCGCCCGCGCTGGCTGACACAACGCACTGCGAGCCCGGTCGACGGCGAAGTCGGCGTGCTCGCGCTCACCTCGATCTCGATCGACGACGCGGTGCGGCTGCCGTTCTTTCTGCAGGCCGCGCTGCTCAGCATCACCTTGCTCGGCATTGCCGGTTTTGCGCTCGGCAGCGTGTTCACCGCGCGGCGCGTGACCACGCCACTGCGCCAGTTGACCGAGTCGGCCGACCGCCTCGGCGCCGGCGACTTCGAGACGCCGATGCACGGTTTGAACCGCGAGGACGAGCTCGGCCAGCTGGCCCAGTCGTTCGAGCGCATGCGCGTGAACGTGGCCGACAAGCAGCAGCAGATCCTGAAGCTCGCTTACTGGGACAGCCTGACCGGTTTGCCCAACCGCGTGCAGTTTCGCGACGCGGTTCGCGAAGCCATTGCGCAAGCCCAGGCCGCAGCAACCACCGACGGCAAAGCCCAAGCCGGCGTGACCGTGCTGATGCTCGACCTCGACCGCTTCAAGCACGTCAACGACGTGCTCGGTTACCGCTTCGGCGACCTGCTGCTCAAGCGTGTGGCCGAGCGCCTGACCCAGCAGATCGTGCGCGGCGGCGACCTGGTCGCGCGCCTCGGCGGCGACGAGTTCGCGGTACTGCTGCGCGGCGGCGACGCGGCGCTCGGCCTCGCGGTCGCGCAGCGCATCGAGCGCTCGTTCGCGGCACCGCTGGCACTGCAGGAACACACCGTCGACATAGGCGCGAGCATCGGCGTCGCGTCGTGGCCCCAGCATGCAGCCGACGCCAACGTGCTCGTCAACC
>JANYFX010000511.1 GCA_025359585.1 Rhizobacter sp.
GACTTGCCCGGCCGTGCGCACCGCCTCGATCTGCTTGTTCGCCAGATCGCGAATTTCGCGGATGCGGCTCCACTTGGCGAGCAAGGCTTCGTCATGCCAGGCGCTCACGTCGCTGTAGGTCTCGACGAAGATCGATGCCGACCGCCCCGGCGCGAACACCTTCCACGCTTCCTCGGCGGTGAAGCTGAGAAACGGTGCCATCCAGCGCAGCATCGCGTGCGTCACGTGCCACAGCGCGGTCTGCGCCGAACGCCGCGCCTGGCTCTTCGGCGCGGTGGTGTAGAGCCGGTCTTTCAGGATGTCGAGGTAGAAGGCGCCCAGGTCTTCGCTGCAGAACACCTGCAGTTTCGAGACGACCGGGTGGAACTCGTAGACCTTGTAGTGCGCGAGCACGTCGGCCTGGAACGCGGCCGTGCGCGCGAGCACCCAGCGGTCGACCTCCAGCATCTGATCGAGCGGCACCGCGTCTTTCGACGCATCGAAGTCGCTCGTGTTCGCGAGCAAAAAACGCAGCGTGTTGCGGATGCGTCGATACGCATCGACCACGCGCGCCAGGATCTTGTCGTCGATCGCCAGGTCGCCGGAATAGTCGGTGGCAGCGCACCACAGGCGCAGGATTTCTCCGCCGTGTTTGTGCGCCGATGCGTCGAGCGGCATGTAGTTGCCCAGGCTCTTGCTCATCTTGCGGCCCGAGCCGTCGACCGTGAAGCCGTGTGTGAGCAGGCCGCGGTACGGTGCGCGGCCGTACATCGCGCAGGCGATCAGCAAGGACGAATGGAACCAGCCGCGGTGCTGGTCATGGCCTTCGAGGTAGAGGTCAGCCTCGGGGCCGTCGCTGCTCGTAGCACCGGGGTGGCTGTGGCGCAGCACGTGGAAAAACGTCGAGCCGGAATCGAACCAGACATCGAGGATGTCGTTGCTCTTGGTGTACTGCGATGCCTCTGCGCCGAGCACCTCTTCGACCGTCAGTTTGGACCACGCTTCGACGCCACCCTTTTCGACGATGCCAGCGGCGCGGTCGATCAGCGCCATCGTGTCCGGGTGCAGTTCGCCGCTGTCCTTGTGCAGGAAGAACGGCAGCGGCACGCCCCAGTTGCGCTGGCGGCTGATGCACCAGTCGGGCCGGTTGGCGATCATGTCGTGCAGGCGCGCCTTGCCGTTCTCGGGGTAGAAGCTGGTCTCTTCGATCGCGGCGTGTGCGAGCTGGCGCAGCGTCTGTTGGGGCGGCTCGGTCGCGAACACACCGGTACCTTCGTCCATGCGGACGAACCGCTGCGCCGCCGCGCGGTAGATCACCGGCGTCTTGTGGCGCCAGCAGTGCGGGTAACTGTGAACCAGCGTCGAGGTGGCGAACAGGCGGCCCGCGTCGCGCAGTGCGTCGGCCACGAGCGGCGCGGCTTTCCAGATGTTCAGGCCGCCGAACAGCGGCAGCTCGGCCTCATAAGCGCCGTTGCCTTGCACCGGGTTCAGGATGTCTTCGACCGCCAGCCCATGCGCGCGGCAGGAGTTGAAGTCTTCGATGCCGTAGGCCGGCGCGGAGTGCACGATGCCGGTGCCGTCTTCGGCGGTCGCGTAGTCGGCCACGTAAACCGGCGAGAGTCGGTCATAAGCCTTGTCCACGAGCGCCAGGGGATGGTGGAAGTTCAGCCCGTCGAGCGCCGAGCCTTTCGTGGTGGCGAGCACCGTGCCTTGCAATTCGTAGCGCGCCAGGCACTTCTCGACCAGCGCGCTGGCCAGCACGAGCAGGCCACGTTCGGTATCGACGAGTGAATACTCGATTTCGGGGCCGACGTTGAGCGCCTGGTTCGCAGGGATCGTCCACGCGGTCGTGGTCCAGATGACGATGAACGCGTCCTTCGTCAATGAAGTCAAGCCGAACGCGGCCGCGAGTTTGGCCGGCTCGGCCGACAGAAACCCCACGTCGACCGTCTGCGACTTCTTGTCGGCGTATTCGATCTCGAACTCGGCCAGCGACGAGCCGCAGTCGAAACACCAGTACACGGGTTTGAGGCCACGGTAGACGAAACCGCGCTCGATCACCTTCTTCAGCGCGCGGATCTCGTTCGCTTCGTTGCCGAAGTCCATCGTGCGGTACGGGTGCTCCCAATCGCCAAGCACGCCCACGCGTTTGAAGTCGGCCATCTGCTGCGCGATCTGCTCGGTGGCGTAGGCGCGGCTCTTGATCTGCACATCGGCGCGGCTCAGCTGGCGGCCGAAGGTCTTTTCGATCTGGTTTTCGATCGGCAGGCCATGGCAGTCCCAGCCCGGCGTGTAGCGCGCGTCGAAGCCGGCCAGCTGGCGCGCCTTGACGATCATGTCTTTCAGGATCTTGTTGGCCGCGTGGCCCACGTGCAACTGGCCATTGGCATACGGCGGGCCGTCGTGCAGCACGAACAGGGGTCGGCCGTGGCGTGCGTCGCGCAGCTGCTTGTAGATGCCTTCGTCGGCCCATTCCTTGACCCAGCCCGGTTCGCGCTTGGGCAGGTCGCCGCGCATCGGGAAGGGCGTGTCGGGCAGGTTCAGCGTGGCTCGGTAGTCGGTCTTGGTGTCTGTGGACATGGTGAAACCCGGTGGGCCCGTTCATGCGTTCGCCGACGGGCCGGCAAGATGGATGAAGCCGCGCGCGTGCGGGGCCGTCGTGTGCGGATCAGGCTCGCAGCGAGCCCGTCAAATAATTCGGTCGCGGCTGGTCTGGCGGTGCTGCGCGGCGTGGGCGGCCAGGAAGGCGCGGGCGTCGTCGGTGTCCTTGCGGATCGCCGCGGTCAGCGCCGGCAGCCCGTCGTAGCGGGCTTCGTCGCGAAGTTTGTGCAGCAGTTCCACCCGCACAAGTTTACCGTAGCCCCCCTCGGTGCCGAGGCCGGCCGGCCAGGCCAGGCAGTAGACCTCCAGCAGCACCCGCCCGCTGTCGTCCACGGTCGGGCGTTTGCCCAGGCTCGCCACCCCGTCGATGGGCGCCTCGGCCAGCCCGTGGGTGCGCACCGCATAGATGCCGAGCGCGGCCGGCTTGGGGTGGTGAAAACGCAGGTTCAGCGTGCGAAAACCATCGCTGCCGCCGGCAACGCTTTCGCCCAGGCTGCGCCCGAGCTTCTTGCCGTGGATCACATGGCCGCTGATGCTGTACGGGCGGCCGAGCAGGGTGGCGGCGCGCTCCATGTCGCCGGCGGCCAGCGCTTCGCGCACGGCCGAGCTCGACACACGCAGGCCGCGCACTTCGTAGCTGTTCATGCGCGCCACGTCGAAGCCGGCGGCCGGGCCGGCGGCGTCGAGCATGGTGTAGTCGCCGGCGCGTTTGGCACCGAAGCGGAAGTCGTCGCCGACCAGCACGTAGCGTGTGCCCAGGCCGCGCACCAGCACATCGTCGATGAAGGCCTGCGGCGTTTGTGCGGCGAAGGTGCGGTTGAAGCGCAGCACCACCACCTGATCGACGCCGCAGCGTTCGAGCTCGCTCAGCTTGTCGCGCAGCGTGGCGATGCGCGCCGGCGCCAGCTCGGGCTTGCCGGCAAGCTGCGCGAAGTAGTCTCGCGGGTGCGGTTCGAAGGTCATCACGCAAGAAGGCAGATGGCGGTGCTGGGCTTCGGAGCGCAGCAGCGCGAGCATGGCCTGGTGGCCGCGGTGCACGCCGTCGAAGTTGCCGATGGTGAGGGCGCAGGCGGGCGCGATGCCGGGGTGGTGAAAGCCGCGAAACACTTGCATGCGCGGGATTATCGGTGGTGGCGTGCGCCGGGGCGCGCAAGCGCCAGGCGCCTGGCGGCGGTGGGTGGACTCTGCGTTCGGCGTTGAAGCACGGAACTGGTCCGGAAATACCGAGCACTTCGGTTCTTGGCGGGAACTCCCCGGCCGCAACAATGAGCGATGCCGGACAACATCGACGTGCAGGCCTTTTGCGGTCAATTCGATCGCAAGGAAATCAGCGCCGGGCGCTTTCTGGAAGAGTGCGCGCGGCTGATTGCCGCAGCAATCGACTGCGCCCGCGTCGGCATCTGGCTGTTCGAGGATGTGGCCGACGGCCGTGCGCTGCGCTGCCTCAGCTTCTACGACGGCATCCATGACCGCATGACGCTCGTGCCCGACGAAACCAGCCTGCAGGTCGGCGCGTATTTCGAAGTTCTGGAACAGGTCGGGCACGTGCTCGCGAACGATGCGCGCACCCATCCGGCCACTGCAGGGTTCTTCAGCGACAGAGTCAGCGTCAACGGCGTGCGCTCGTTGATGGCCGCGTCGTTTTCGATCAACGGCTGTCTGTTCGGCGCATTCACCTGCACCAACACCCGAATCACCGAGTGGAGCCCGGTGCAACTGGCCACGCTCAAGCGCATGGGCGCGCGGGTCAGCCTGGCTCTGGCCAATGCGTCGCGCACGAACCAGTCCACCCTGCCGATGCCCCTCTAGGCAACGGTCGATGTGAGGTTTCCATGACACAGCTGATCAATCACCTCGCGGAAATCACCGGCTTTCGCGATCGCGATCAGCTCGACGCTTCGGTGGTGCGCGCCGTGCACGACGTGCTGCGCCCGCTGTCCGTCGGCATCTACCGCTGCGTGGGCGAAGTGGGTGGCGAGCGCTGGTTGACACGCGCACGCATCGGGTTCGACGACTTGGCCGCCACGGCCGACCCGCTGTCGACCGACATCTTCGCGCTGCCCGAACTCCGCAGCGTGCCGGCGCGCCGGCAGTGCCTCTTGACCGGTGAAGTGGTGGTTGCGGGCAAGGTGCCACAGACGAGTTGTTTCCCGATCGCGACCGAGAAAGAAGTGGTCGGCGTGCTGGAAATGCAGACTGCCAGGCCGCTGGGCGCCAGCGACCGGGCCATGGTGAGGACCATCGTGCGCATCTACGGCAACTTTCACGACCTGCTCGACCACAGCGAGCGTGACCCGCTCACCGGCCTGCTGAACCGCCAGACCTTCAACTCGGCGCTGATGACGCGCGCGAAAAAAGTGGTCGGCAGCGATGTTGCGGAGTCGGGCCGGCGCGCCCCGTCGGCAGCGGCGGCGCTGTGGCTCGGCGTGGTCGACATCGACCACTTCAAGCGCGTGAACGACACCTACGGTCACCCGATCGGCGACGAAGTCCTGCTGCTGCTGTCGCGCCTGTTGCGTTCGAGCTTCCGGCACTTCGACCGCCTCTACCGCTTCGGCGGCGAAGAATTCGTGGTCGTGCTCGACTGCGTGGCGGCCGACCAGGCGAGCCTGGCCTTCGAGCGGATGCGGGCGAGCGTGGAACGCTTCGAGTTTCCGCAGGTCGGGCGGGTGACGGTCAGCGTCGGCTTCACCCTGACCGATGTTTCAGACACACCGTCGTCGGCCTTCGCACGGGCCGACAAGGCCTTGTACTACGTGAAGGAACACGGGCGAAACCAGGTCGCGCAGTTCGAGAATCTCGTGCGCGGCGGGGAGATCGTCGAAACGCACATCGTCGGCGACGTCGAGTTGTTCTGACGCGCGAGCCGGCGTGTTTGCGCCACCGCTGCGCACATCATCCCTTCGGCATCTGCTGCTGGAAGGTGATCTCGATGAACTCGGCCGGGCGGCTGATGGCGACCAGCATGGTCACGCGCAACACGCCTTCCAGAACGTCGTCGGGTGTCATCGTGTCGCCCAGGCCGACGTGGACGCTGAAGGCGTCCTCCGGCACTGCGCCCATCAGCCCGTCGCGCTTCCACACGCTGGTGAGAAAGTTCTCGAGCATGCTCTTGAGCGTTACCCAGGTGCTGGCCACGTTGGGCTCGAACAGCAACGCCTTGGCCGCCATCCGGCACGACTCTTCCAGCATGATCACCGTGCGGCGCACATTGATGTAGCGCCAGTCGAGGCTGTTGCCGTCGAGTGTGCGCGCGCCCCAGACCAGCACGCCTTCGCCGACGAAGGAACGGATGGCGTTGATCGACTTGCCTTGTGGTGTGACGTTCAGGTCTTCCTGCTCTTCGTGCGTGATCTCGACGGTGGGCGCGCTCACCGCCGCGAGGCTGACGTTGGCGGGCGCCTTCCACACACCGCGTGTGTTGTCGACCATCGTGTACAGCCCCGCCATCGCGGCCGATGCCGGCATCAGGTCGAGCTGCCGGCGGGCTTCGCGCATCAGGGGGTCGAGCAGGCCCGGCTCCTCGCGCAGCAAGGCGGCCAGGTCGTCGGGGTTGTCGATGTGGCGTGTGTCGATGTCCCCGGTCTGCGAAACACAGGTGTTCAGCCACGGGAAGTAGGCGGCGCCGTAGCTCAGGAAATCGACGCCGATGTCGTCGCGGAACAGTGCGACGCTGTCGCCTGCGGGGTGGCGGCGTTCAAGATCGCCGCCCCACAGGTCGAGGATCGCGAAGCGGTTCTTCATGTCGCCACCGCAATGCTGCAGCATCGCCCGCTGCACCCGCATGCAATCGGCCCGTGAGAGCAGCACCGCGTCGGGCACCACGAGGAGGGTCGGCTCCTGCTCTTTCAGCAAGGGCGCGAGGCCGCCGATGAGGCCCGTCGCGGCTTCGCCCGCCACGATCTCGTCATCGAAGCCACCGACCGACACGACGCAGCAGGTGCCGCCGCCATTGCGAAAGAACAGACGCATCGCCTGGTGCATCAGGAAGCGGCCACCGGCCCGGCCCGCGGCGCGTGTCAGCCGGTACGTCTTCTCACCGTGTTTGAAGTCGGTGCATTGGGAACTGGGCTGCAGCATGTCGGGCAACGCGAGCGCGGGGGCTGTGGCATCCACGCGCTCGACCCTGAACCGGGCTGGGGCGGCGCCGCCGAAATGCTGTTCGTACTCGGCCATCGAGGTGATGCGCCAGGGCTTGCCGCGCAGCGGCTTGCCACCGTGGTCGGCCGTCGCGGTGTGGCCGATGAAGGCCGGGACGGCCGTGGCCACCTCGACCACCGAGTTCGGGAAGGCGTCTTTTGCGACGATGCAGACACCGGGCGCTTTCGTCCTTGCCATGATGGTCTCGATTCGCTTCGTCGCACCGCAGCCGCACCGGCACGATCGCGCGGAACCGGTCGATCCAGTGCAGCGCGGTGCTCAGGCCGCGTCGGCCTGCTTCAGGTGCCGGTACACCAGCCCGCGCGACACACCGAGCTTTCGGGCGGCGCGCGAGACGTTGCCGTCGCACGCCTGCAAGGTCTGGTGCACCAGCATGCGGTCGTTGTCACGCAAGGTACCGGCGGTGTCGGGGGCGATGGCGAAGGCGGGCGCGGCGGCGGCCGTGGCGGCCGGCGCAGGCGCGGGCGCTGCGGCCTCGGCACGCGGCGCGGCAGCGGGCGTCGGCGCCTCGGGCATCTTGAACAGGCGCGTGGCACCGTCGCGCGATTGCAGGCGCGCGCTCAGCCACACGTTCAGGCCGTTGGGCAGGCGGTGCAGGCTCGGGCAGGGCATGCGCGTCAGGCGCAGCAGCGAGTTCACATCGAGGCCGAACACTTCTTCGGCGCCGAGCCCGTTTTGTGCCTGCGCCACGCCCATCAGGCGCGCGCCGACGTTGTTGGTCCAGGCGATGCTGCCATCGGCCGCGAGGCCCGCCAGGCCCTCCATCGGCGTGCCCAGCATCGAGGCGGTGGTCTGCAACTGCACGATGATGTGGTCGCCCGACTGCGCGCGCAACAGCTGGTTTTCGATGGTGGTGGCGTACATCGAAACCACGGCAGCGGCGTCGAAGCCGAAAGGCTGGCCTTCGCTCGTCACGTCGAGCACCGCCGCCAGACGGCCGTGCACGTCGTGGATCGGCGCGGCCGCGCAATACAACTGCTGCAGGTTGCCGAAGAAGTGCTCGCCGCCGAGCACCAGGCAGGCCTGGCCGGAATGCGTCGCGACGCCCGGCGCAGCGGTACCGACGTGGGCCTCGGACAGATTGGCACCGACGCGCCGGGCCAGCGGCATCAACTTTTCCTGCGGGTTCGCGGACGACCGCGTGGCATGCACCACCACGCCGTGCGGGTCGGTCAGGATGGCGCTGCAGGCGGTTCCGGCCAATGTGGTTTCGAGCTGGCTCAGGTCGGTGGCCGCAGCCTCCAGCAGCTGCCGGCTGCGGGCCAGGGCCGAGTGGATCCGGCTCGCGGTCACCGGGTTGAAGGCGATGTTTTCGGTCGGGTCGCGGCGCGCCTGCACGCAGCGCGACCACGACTGGATCACCAGGTCGTTGATCAGCCCCGAGGGGCGCACGCCTTCTTCGAAAAAGCGTTGGCGTGCGAGCGCCAGACGCTGCTGCGGCGTGGAGAAAAACGGCTGTGCCGGCAGGCTGCTGATCTCGGATCGCTGCATCTCAATCTCGCTGGAATGAACCCGGGCGATGATCGCTCATTCGGGCGCGGTGTGCCAGCAAAGGCTTGCCGTGCGCGTTGCGGGCGCCTTCACTCGCGCGCCAGCTCGGCCAGCGTGAAGGGCCCGCTCACCTGCGGCGAGGCCGGAGCGATCCAGGTCGTGCCGGTCTCGGCGGCCCAGCGCTGCAACTCGCCGCTGGCCAGGCTGCGCTCGATCACGCGGTTGGCGGCGGCCAGCACCTCGGGCGCGTCGCTTCGGGCGACAAAACCTATGTTGATGCGAAACGAGTGCAGATAGGCTGTGCGCCGCAACGCCGTGTCGGGGTGCGCCAGGCGCCAGGCGTCGAGCCGGTCGAGTGCCACGAGCGTGGCGTCGAAACGTTGCGCTTCGAGCTGTTCGAGGACGTTTTCGGTCCGCGACAGGCTGACGATCTGCGGGCGCAATTTGCCGTTGCGAAACATCGAAACCGCCGTGCCCGAGAGCGTGCCGGTGACCACGCCGATGCGCGCATCGCCCGGCTCGGCCAGCGTGGCGCCGGCACGCGCTGCGTCGCGCACCACCAGGCCCATCGCCATCGCATGGTAGGCCAGGCTCGGCACGAGTGTGCCGAGTGGCACCCAGGGTCGCAGCGGCCGCCGCTGGGCGCCGGGGTAGTCGGGCACACGCGAGGTCGGGCGCCCGGCCGGGCCGAGGTCGCCGGCCAGCAACGAGAAGCCGCTGGCGATGTCGCAGACACCCGAAGACAAGAGCGCGTTGACCTCTTGCGACAAGGTGGTTTCGCCTTCGAGCTTGGACTCGAACGGCACGATGCGCAGCTCGCGCTTGAGCTCTTCAGCGAGGGCCCGCGCGAGACGCACGTCAAGGCCGCGGCTCTCGCCCTTGACCTGGTACGACAGCGGTGGGTTGTCTTCGGCTATGCACACCGTGACCGGCTGCGCGGCCGCGCTGCTGCACAGCGAAGCGAACAGACTGGTGAAAAAAACGGCTGTGGTGAACGGTGAGAATTTGAGCTTGCGCACCGATCAGGGCTCCTTGCCACCCCGGCTGCCGACGTAGGCCCAGAGCAGTTTCATCTGCTCCGGCGTCAACGCCTCCTTGAACGACGGCATGTTGCCTTTGCCGTTGCTCACCGAGGTGAAAAATCGATCGGGGTCGTCGATCGGGAAACGCCGCAGGTCATAGACGGTGGTCCCGGAATTGACCATGTTTCGCCCATGACACTGCGCACAGGTGCGGTCGAATTGCGCATGACCCTGGGTGATTTCTTCAGGGCCGAAGCGCGTCTGCGCTACCGCCGGCGCGCTGACCAGCAGCGCAGCCGTGGCGAGCGCTGCAGCCCACACGGGCCGCAGCAATCCTTTCCCCCACTTCATCGAATTGCGAAGGTCCAGACCGAACCACCCGCCGGGGTCTTCGACATGCGTTCGTCACCCAGCAGCGCCCACACACCACCACCGCCGGAGACGATCGACACATACTGCTTGCCGTTGCGCTCCCACGTGACCGGCAGGCCGATGATCCCCGAGCCGGTCTGGAACTCCCACAGCTTCTTGCCGGTGTTGGCGTCGACCGCCATCACCTCGCCGGTGGCCGCGCCGGTGAAGACCAGGCCGCCTGCGGTCGACAGCGTACCCGCCATGCTCGGCTGGCCGGGCCAGGCCATCTGCCACTTGCTCTTGCCGGTCATCGGGTCGATCGCGCTGAGGTAACCGTGCGGTTCGTTCTTCGGCATGTTCACGCCGCGGAAGTTGACGCCCAGGTACCACTCGCCCTGCTTGTACTCGGGCTTGGCGAGCTGGTACGGCCAGCTGATGTTCAGTGTGTTCGCG
>JANYFX010000466.1 GCA_025359585.1 Rhizobacter sp.
CATGGCACACTGCCGGCCTTTTGCCCGACCCACGATTCAAGCGCGCACCGCGCCACCCTGCCCCATGAGCACGACAGAAATCTTCCTGATCGCGATGCTGATCATCTTCACCGTGCCCTACCTGATCTGGCGGCTGGCACGAACCGAGTACTTCGCGCCGCTGGTGGTGGTGCAGATCATCACCGGCATCCTGCTCGGGCCGGGGGTGCTCGGCGCGGCCTTCCCCGAGTACTACAAGTTCGTCTTCAGCGCGCCGGTGATCCAGAGCCTGAACGGCATCGCCTGGTGGGCGGTGATGGTGTTCGTGTGGATCGCCGGCATCGAGCTCGACCTGCACCAGGCCTGGGAACACCGCGTCGAGAGCGGCATCACCGCCGGCCTGGCGCTGGGTGTGCCGCTGGCCTTCGGCAGCGTGGCCGCGATCGGCATGCTGATGGTCCCGGGCTGGATCGGCGTGAAGGCGCAGTCGTGGCAGTTCGTGCTCGGCATCGGCATGGCCTGCGCGGTGACGGCGCTGCCGATCCTGATCCTGCTGATGGAGAAGATCGAGATCCTGCGCCAGCCCATCGGCCAGCGCATCCTGCGTTACGCGAGCGTCGACGACATCGCGATCTGGGGCGTGCTCGCGCTGATCCTGATGGACTGGGAGCGCATCGGCAAACAAGGCGGTTTCCTGCTCGCCTTCATCGTCCTCGGCTACGGCTTTCGCAAGCTGATGGTCGCCATTCCCGAACGCGACCGCTGGTACGCCGGGCTGATCTGGCTCGCCGCCTGCGGCCTCGGCGCCGACTGGTCGGGCCTGCACTACATGGTCGGCGCATTTCTCGCCGGCGCGAGCACGGACTCGCACTGGTTCGACCAGAAGAAGATGGACGCGCTGCGCGGCCACGTGCTGCTGGTCGTGATGCCGGTGTTCTTCCTCAGCACCGGCTTGCGCACCAACTGGCAGGTGGGCGGCGCGGCGGTGTTCATCGCCGCGGCGGTGCTGCTGCTGGCCTCGGTCTCGGGCAAGCTGATCGGCACGCACGTGGCCGGCAAGATCCTGAAGTGGCAACCCGGCGAAGGCTCGCTGATCGGCTGGCTGCTTCAGACCAAGGCGCTGATCATGATCATCTTCGCCAACGTGCTGCTCGACAAGCAGATCATCACCAACGAGACCTTCACCGCGCTGCTGCTGATGGCCGTGGCCAGCACGATGCTGACGGTGCCGGTGGTGTCGCCGAAACTCGCGCGCATGAAAGAGATCGTGTTCCGCGCGAAGTGACTTCCTCGCCGTTCAAGACCGACTCGAGCCCATGCAGCCTGAAGAGATTCTCGTGATCGGCGCCGGCCCTGCAGGGCTGGCCGCCTCCGCCTGCCTGCGCCACGAAGGGCTGGCGCATCAGGTGCTGGAGCGCGAGGGAGATTTGGGCTCGGCCTGGCACCGGCACTACGACCGGCTGCATCTGCACACCACCAAGACCTATTCCGGCCTGCCCATGACGCCGTGGCCGAAGGCCGCGCCGCGCTACCCGTCACGCGAGCAGATGGTGCAGTACCTGCAGGCGTATGCGGCAGAACACCACGTGGCGCCCCGCCTGGGCGTGACCGTGCAGGCGGTGAAACGCAGAGGGAGTCGCTTCACGGTGGAGACCAGCGCCGGTGTGATGACACCGCGTTTTGTCGTCATGGCCACGGGCTACAACGGCGTGCCCAGGCTGCCTTCGGTTTCCGGAGTGGAGCGCTTCCACGGCACGGCCATTCACGCCGGCACTTACAAGAACGCCGCGCCCTACCGGGGCAAGCGCACGCTGGTGGTGGGTTGTGGCAATTCGGGCGCAGAGATCGCGCTCGATCTGGCCGAGCAGGGCGTGGACGTGGCGATGGTGGTGCGCGGCCCGGTGCATGTGGTGGCGCGTGACATGTTCGGGCGCCCCACGCAGCACACCAACGTGCTGCTTTCGCACCTGCCATTGGGCCTTCGCGATGCCCTTGCCGTAGGCACCATGAGGCTGGTGGTGGGCGACCTGTCGCGCTGGGGCATCGTGCGCCCGGCGGTGGGCCCCAACCGCATGATCGAAGAGTCCGGGCGCATTCCCATACTCGACCTGGGCACCATCGCGATGGTCAAGCAGGGAAAAATCCGCGTGCTGCCGGCGGTGCAGGAAGTTCTTCCCGACAGGGTGCGTTTCGCAGGTGGTGCCGAGCATGCGTTCGAGGCCATCATCTTCGCGACCGGCTACACGCCGGCGCTGGGTGCCGTGGTCGAAGGCTTCGAAGCGATTGCCGATGCCCGCAGCCGGCCGCACCGGTTCGGCGAAGAGACCGGCATCGACGGCTTGTACTTCGTCGGCTTCAAGAACCCCCCGACCGGCGCGCTGCGCGAGATCGCGCTCGAGGCGCCACGGGTGGCCCGGTCGATTCGCGAAAACGTCGGCGGCTAACGCCGCTCCACGATCACCGGCACGAGCTGCAAGGCCACACGCACGCGCTCGGCCACACCGCGCGCTTCGTCGCGGCTCGGGTAAGGGCCGGCCTGCAGGCGGAACACCGAAGCGTCGCTGAACACCGCGAGCAAGGGCGCGAGCCAGTCGACCTCGGTGCTGACGCGCTTGTGAAAACCCTCGGCGCCGTCACGCTGCGCGAACGCGCCGAGCTGGACCCAGAAACCGCGCGCGGGTTTGGTGAAGGCACGGGCCGCAGGGGCGTCGGCCACCGGTGTCGTTTCGATCGACGGCGCCGACGCTGCCGCTGCCGATGCGGGCGCCGCGGCCTCGGCCACCACGACGGGCGCAGCCGCCGCAACGGGCTCGGCCGACACAGGCGTTGTCACAAGCACCGGCGCCGGCACTGACGCCACGCTGTTCGCTTCCGCCATGCGCACGGGCTCGCCGTCACGCCGCCACGCGCCGGTGCGGATGTCGTCGAAGGTGATGCGCTGCAGCTCGACGGCACCCACGCCGCGCAGCAGGTCGAGCTTCAAGGCCGCCGTGTAGCTCAGGTCGACGATGCGCCCCGGGTGGAACGGCCCGCGGTCGTTGATGCGCAGCACCACCTCGCGGCCGTTGGCCGGGTTGCGCACACGCGCGTAGCTCGGGATCGGCAGCGTCGGGTGCGCGGCCGTCATCGCGTACATGTTGTAGACCTCGCCGCTGGCGGTGCGCTTGCCGTGAAACTTGCGGCCGTACCACGAAGCCAGGCCACGCTCGGTGAAGGGCGCGTCCTGCGTGATCGGGGTGTAGTCGCGGCCGAGCACCGCGTAAGGCTTGTTCGGGCCGCCGCTGCGGATCGGTTCGAGCTTCGGCTCGGCGTCGGGCACACGCGCCAGGTCGGTCGGCGGGTTGGCTTCGGCACCGTCGCGGTCGGGTGATGGGGCGGGGCGGGCCGTGGACGGGGCCGAGGTCGAAGCGGTGCGGGGCGGGCTCGACGCGCAGCCGGCGAGCAGCGCGGCCAGCAGCATGAGCAGCGCGGGGGTCGACCTGAACAGAAGTCTGCGGCGCACGAAGATCGGCATGCCCGCGACCCTAACTCAAACACGCGGCCGCAGGGGCGGCCGGCAACGGCTCAAGGCGGCCGTTGCAGATCGTCACCTCGCGGCAAAACTGGCACCGCGCGATCCGGCGACCGCCACTTTTTCGACGAGGAAGGCGCCGCCTTCGTAGCGCTTGCGCGTTTGCGGCGCGGCCCAGGCCGCGTCGTCGTAGGTGCCGAGCACCACGTCGCCCTTGATCACGACGAACTGGCCGCCGTAGAGCTGCGCCAGGGTGTCCTGGTGGGCGAGGTAGTAGGCACGTTCGCGGTGAAGATCGATGCTCATGTTTTCCTTCCGGTGCGCACGGGCCGTGCGCTGACGATCTGCGCAGTGTCGTGCTGGCGGCCCGGTCCCGAAGGGTCGATCAATCGGGCGAAACGCCCTCAGTTGTGAGCGCCCACCAGCGTTCAGACACGCAGCGTGGGGTGCTTGCGGTGCCAGTCGGTCGCGCGCTGGAAAGCGCGCCCGGCGCGCACCAGCAGCGCTTCGTTCAGGTGGGCGGCGGCGAGCTGGATCGCCACCGGCGTGCCCTGCGGTGTGAAGCCGCCGGGCAGCGTCAGCGTCGGACCGCCGGTCATGCTGAAGGGCGCGGCGAACTTGACGAGCCGAAGGAAACCTTCGGGGTCGACACCGAGTGTGTCCATCTGCGCCTTGGTAGGCGAGGCCATCGACTGGGCCGGGATCAGCAACAGGTCGATGGTCTCGAACAAGGCCGCGACGCGACCGGAGAATGCGCGTCGCCGCAGCCAGATCTTCTGCAGATCGAGCGCGTTCACCGCGCGGCCCACGTCGATGAAGCCGGCCAGGCCGGGCCCGTATTCGGCGCGCCGCGCTGGGAAGGTCTGTTCGTGCGCCACGGCGGTTTCGACCGCGCACTGCGCCGGCCAGTCGCCCACCGCGTCGGTGGGGTCGGGGAAGTTCACTGGCCGCAGCTCGGCACCGAGCGCGCGGAACACCGCGGCCGCCTGTTCCACTGCCGCGCAGGTCAGCGCGTCCACGCCGTTCGTTCCGTAGACGGGGTCGATGCCGATGCGCAGGCCGTGCAGATCCCGGTCGTTGCCGGCGAGGTAATCCGGCACCGCGGCTTGCAGCGCGCTCGGGTCGCGCGGGTCGGCGCCGGCGATGATGCCGAGCATCGCGCCGGCATCGGCCGCGCTGCGGCACATCGGCCCGATGTGGTCGAGCGAGGCCGCGAGTTCGTAGGCGCCGTTGACCGAGACGCGGCCCCAGGTCGGCTTGAGACCCGTCACGCCGTTGGCCGCCGCCGGGTAACGGATCGAGCCGCCGGTGTCGGTGCCGAGCGACCCGAAACACAGGCCGGCCGCGGTGGCCACGCCCGAGCCACTCGACGACGCGCCCGACCAGTGGTCGGCGTTCCACGGGTTCACCGGCGGCGCGATGTCGGGGTGGTGGTCGGCGAACGCGCCTTCGGTCATCTGCAGCTTGCCGAGCAGCACCGCGCCGGCGCGGCGCAGGCGCGAGACGACGGTGCCGTCGAACTTCGGGACGAAATCGCGATGGATCGGCATGCCGGCCGCGGTGGCGATGCCCTTCGTGAAGCACAGGTCCTTCAGCGCGATCGGCACGCCGTGCAAAGGGCCGAGGATGCGCCGCTGCATGATCATCGTCTCGGCGTCGCGCGCTTGCGCGAGCGCCAGTTCGGGCGTGACGAGCGCGTAGGAACGCATTTTGCCGTCGAGGCGCTCGATGCGGGCCAGCATGGCTTGCGTCAACTCCACCGGCGAGAGCTTGCGCGTGTGCAGCAGCCGCGCCAGCCCGGCCATGTCGAGCCAGTGGAGCTCGTCGTCGCTCATGCCGTGGCCGCGACTTTCAGGCCGAGCTCGCGCACCATCGTTTCGCGCATCACGAACTTCTGCGGTTTGCCGGTCGCGGTGACCGGGAACTCGGTGACGAAACGGACGTGGCGTGGAACCTTGTAGTGCGCGATCTGGCCCTGGCAAAAGGCGACGATCTCTTCCTTGCTCGACGCCTGCCCCGGCTCGAGCACGATCCAGGCGCAGATCTCTTCGCCATAGCGTGCATCGGGCACGCCGAAAACCTGCACCGCCTGCACCTTCGGGTGGCGCTGCAGGTATTCCTCGATCTCGCGCGGGTAGACGTTCTCGCCGCCGCGGATCAGCATGTCTTTCACACGCCCGACGATGTTGCAGTAACCCTGCGCGTCGAGCGTGGCCAGATCGCCGGTGTGCATCCAGCCGGCGTCGTCGATCGATTCGCGGGTGCGTTCCGGTTCTTCCCAATAACCACGCATCACCGAATAACCGCGGGTGCACAGCTCGCCCTGCTGACCGAGCGGCACGATGCGGCCTTCGGCGTCGACGATCTTGACTTCGACGTGCGGGTGGATGCGGCCGACGGTCGATACACGCCGCTCCAGCGGGTCGTCGATGCCCGACTGGAACGAGATCGGGCTGGTCTCGGTCATGCCGTAGCCGATCGTCACCTGCGCCATGTGCAGTTCGTCGACCACCCGGCGCATGGTTTCGATCGGGCACGGTGCGCCGGCCATGATGCCGGTGCGCAGGCTGGCGAGCTCATGCTGCGCCAGGCTCTCGTCGGCCAGCATCGCGATGAACATCGTCGGCACGCCGTGCAGCGCGGTGCAGCGGTGGCGCGCGACGGTCGCGAGCGTCTGCCGCGGCTCGAAGCTTTCGCCGGGAAAGACCATCGTGGCACCGCTCGCCACGCAGGCCAGCACACCCAGCACCATGCCGAAGCAGTGGTACAGCGGCACCGGGATGCACAGGCGGTCGCGTTCATCGAGCGCCATGGCGCGGGCCGAATAGCGCGCGTTGTTGACGATGTTGAAGTGCGACAGCATCGCGCCTTTGGGGGAGCCCGTGGTGCCGCTGGTGAACTGGATGTTGATCGTGTCGTCGGGATCGAGCGTGGCCGACAGGCCCTTCAGGCGCGCGTGGTGCGCCGGGCCGGCCTGGCGAACGAAGTCGGCAAAACGCTGCGCGCGTGCCGGCAGCTTTTGTTTGCCGGAAGCGTTTGCGTCGTCGAGCACGATCACGTTCTTCAGGTGCGGCAGGCGGCGCGATTCGAGCACCGGCTCTTCTCCGGGCCGGTCGATCTCGGGCGCCAGGCCCTTGAGCATCGCCAGGTAGTCGCTGCCCTTCAGCGAGCGGGCCATGATCAAGGCGCGGCAGCGCACCTTGTTCAGCGCGAACTCGAGTTCGCTGGCGCGGTAGGCCGGGTTGATGTTGACCAGCACCGCACCGATGCGGGCGGTGCCGAACTGCGCCAGCAGCCACTCGACCCGGTTCGGCGACCAGATGCCCACGCGGTTGCCACGCCGGATGCCGAGGGCGAGCAACGCGGCGGCCACGTCGTCGGCGCGCTTTTGCAGGTCGTACCAGCTCAGCGTGACGGCGTTTTGCCCGGGCGCGTTCGCGGCAAAGATCACCGCATCGCGCGAGCCGTGTTTTTCCACCGCGCGGTCGAGCAGCTGCGGGATCGTGCGAAAGCGCAGCGGGTCGTCGGTCGCGCCCGACACGTACGACAGCGTGCCTTGCGGGCGCAGCCGGTCGTCGGCGCCGCCGCGCACCCAGCCCGAGCTGAACGGGTTGCTCATGGCAACGGTCAGAAGTTGTGCCAGTCGCCCGACTGCTCGAAAGCGTGCGCAGCGCGGTAGATGGTCGACTCGGCGTAGTGTTTGCCGATCAGCTGCAGGCCGATCGGCAGGCCGTTCGACATGCCGCAGGGCAGGCTCATGGCCGGGTGCCCGGTCACATCGAACGGGCAGGTGTTGTTGACCATCTCGAGCGCACGCCCGACCCACAGCGCGAGCGGCGCGTTGCTCGGCGGGATTGGCGTTGCTTTCATCGGCTGCGTCGGGGTGAGCAGCAGGTCGTAGCGCGACAGCGCGTCGTCGTAGGCGGCGCAGAGCACGCGGCTCAGGTTCTGCGCCTTGGCGTAGAAGTGGCCGCGGTAGTCGTCCATGAAGTAGGTGCCGGCGATCATGCACAACTTCAGCGACGGCGAGAGTTCGTTGGCCCGCGCTCGCCAGTTGGCGTGGGCGTCGAGCAGGCTGGTGGTGTACAGGCCCTTCCAGTTGAAGCCCATGCCGTTGCCGTTCATCATCTGCGCCTGCAGGCCTTCGATCGCGATCGCGGTCCAGATCGCCGGGCCGTCCTTGTGCATCGGCACCGAAACGTCTTCGACGACAGCACCGAGCGCGCGCAGCCGGTCGGCCGCGGCGCGCACCTTGGCGTCGACATCGGGCTCGCTGTTGTCGTGGTTGAAACCTTCGAGCAGCACGCCGATGCGCAGGCCCGCCACACCGCGGCCGAGCGCGGCGCTGTAACGGTCGACACGCACGTTGTATTGGCGCGGGTCCAGCCCGTCGGCGCCGGCCAGCACTTCGAGCAGCAGCGCGTTGTCGGCCACGTTGGTGGTAATCGGGCCGACGTGGTCAATGGTCGCTTCGATCGGCATCACGCCGGTGTAGGGCACGAGGCCGTGTGTGCCCTTCATGCCGTAAGCACCGCACCAGCTCGCCGGCATGCGGATCGAGCCGCCCTGGTCGCCGCCGATCGCCATCTCGACCTCGCCGGCACCGACCAGTGCTCCCGAACCCGAAGACGAACCGCCGGCCGAGTAGCCGTAGCGGTAAGGGTTGTGCACAGGCCCGGCGGAATTGGTGTGGCTGCCGCCCGAGAGACAGAAGTGCTCGCAGTGCGCCTTGCCGACGATGGTGCCACCGGCGTCGAGGATGCGCGTGACGATGGTCGCGTCGACATCGGGCACATAGCCTTCGAGCGTGGACGAGCCGTTCATCATCGGCACGCCGGCCAGGCAGACGTTGTCCTTCACCGCCACGGTCTTGCCCTTGAGCGGACCAGACTCCGCGCCCTTCACGACGCTTTTCACATACCACGCGTTGTATTGGTTCTCCTCCGGCCCCGGCTGGTAGCCCGGCGTGCGCGGATAACGCACCACTGGCTTGTCGTCCGGCATCGCGTCGATGACGCGGTATGACGCGACGGCCCCGTCCATCATCGCGTGGAAGATGCCCAGGCGTTCCTCGGAAAGCTCCATGCCGAGGTCGAAGACGATTTCTTGCAACTGCGACAGGGTGGGTTTCTCAACGCTCATGGTGGGCTCCTTTGCTTGAGTGGACTGGGGTCTACGCCGCCAT
>JANYFX010000470.1 GCA_025359585.1 Rhizobacter sp.
CCAGATCAGCAACTGGTAGAACGGCGCGAACACGGCCGCGACGATGGCCGCGAGCGACGAGTAGCGGAAGAAGGCCGCGATGATGACCCAGGTGGCGAGCGTCGCCAGACCGAGCCACGGGTTCAGCCCGAGCAGCACGCCGGCCGCCGTGGCCACGCCCTTGCCACCCTGGAAGCGGAAGAACACCGGCCACAGATGGCCCAGGAAAGCGGCGAGCGCGACCAGCGCGACCGCACCTTCGCCCAGGCCGAAACGCGATCCGAATTGATCGACGAGCACGACCGGAACGAAGCCCTTGAGCGCGTCGAGCAGCAGCGTCAGCACGGCAGCCGCCTTGTTGCCTGAACGCAGCACGTTGGTCGCACCCGGGTTGCCGGAGCCGTAGGTGCGCGGGTCGTTCAGGCCCATCGCGCGGCTCACGATCACGGCGAACGAGAGCGAGCCGATCAGGTAAGCCGCCAGGGTGGCGAGCGCCGGGTACAGGGTCTGCATGGGAGCCAGGGCGAAAAGCAAAAGTCCACTATTTTGCGCTCGGGATCAGCGCGGCCCGATTCAGAGCGCGCAGCTCACCGGCTTCGCGCCAAGCAAGCGCGTTAATACAGCCGGTTCGATGCCCACGAGGTACCCCCGCCGCCCACCATTGATGCAGATGCGCGGCAGCACCAGCGCCGTCTCTTCCACGTACACCGGCATCGGCTTGCGCAGGCCGAACGGCGACGTGCCACCCACCTGGTAGCCGCTGTGGCGCTGCGCCACCTCGGGCTTGCAGGGCTCGACCGACTTGGCGCCGATCTGCCGCGCCAGGTTCTTGGTGCTGACTTGCTTGTCGCCGTGCATCAGCACGATCAGCGGCTGGGCGCGCTCGTCCTGCATCACCAGCGTCTTGATGACCTCGGCTTCGGGCACGCCCAGCTGGCGCGACGACTCGGCCGTGCCGCCGTGCTCGACGTACTCGTAGACATGCTCGGTGAAGCTCACGCCATGTTCACGCAGGTATTGCGTCGCCGGCGTTTCGCTGACGTGCGCCTTCTTCTTCACGGCTTCACTGCGCCGGGTCGCGGTGGGTCCAGCGGATCGCGTCGATCTTCGCCAGCAACTCGGGCGAGAGCAGCGTGCCCCAGGCGTCGATGTTCTCGTCGAGTTGCGCACGCGTCGTCACGCCGATGATCGTGCTCGCGACGCGCCAGTTCGTGTAGCAGAACGCCAGCGCCATGCGCGTCGGCGTGAGGCCGTTGGCGACGGCGAGCGCGTTGTACAAGCGGGCTGCCGCGAAATTTTCGGGCCGCGCCCAGCGTTGCTTGCGCACCGCGTCGAACAAGGCGATCCGACCCTGGTTCGTGAGGCCCGCATCGTACTTTCCGGTGAGCGTGCCAAACCCCAACGGCGAGTAGGCCAGCAAAGACACGCCCTGCCGGTACATCATCTCGTCGAGCCCGTTGTCGACCGTGCGGTTGACGAGCGTGTAAGGGTTCTGCACCGTCGCCACGCGTGGCAAACCCAGTTCGTCGGCCAGGCGCACGAATTCCGACAGGCCCCAGGGCGTTTCGTTGCTGAGGCCGATGTGCCGCACCTTGCCCGCACGCACCAGGCCCGCGAAGGCTTCGAGCTGCTCGCGGATGCTGCTGAATTCCTTGTCTTTCGACGGGTCGAAGTACACCGCGCCGAACGAGGGCGCATTGCGGTTCGGCCAGTGCAACTGGTACAGGTCGATCACGTCGGTCTGCAGGCGCTTCAGACTGTCGTTGCAGGCTTCCACGATCTCGGCGGGCGTGACGTTGGCGCTGCCGTGGCGGATCCAGTCGGAAGCGCGCGACGGGCCGGCCACTTTCGTGGCCAACACGATCTTGTTGCGAGCGCCGGGGCGCGCGGCGAGCCAGTTGCCGATGAAACGTTCGGTGGAGCCGGAGGTCTCGCGGCGCACCGGCACCGAATACATCTCGGCCGTGTCGATGAAGTTGATGCCGCGCGCCAGCGCATGGTCGAGCAGGGCGTGCGAGGTGGGCTCGTCGACCTGCTCGCCGAAGGTCATGGTGCCGAGGCAGATCGGCGTGACGCGCAGGTCGCTGCGGCCGAGGGGGACGGAGGTGAAGGTGCTCATGCGCAAAGTCTAGCGCCAGCGCCTCCCCTGCGCTCGCAGACCTACGCGTGCGCCGGCGTGCGTTTGCCCGACACGCCGAGGCGCTCGACCGACAGGTACTGCTGGCGATAGATCTCGAACGGCAAACTGTCGTTGGCCTCGATGCTCATCTGCACTTCGACCGAGGCTTTCGACAGGGCCGCGAACTTCGCCTGCGTGTCGCTCGAGAATGGCAATGCGAGCAGCCGGTTGCGCGTCTGCTCCGACTGGGCGCGCGTGAAGCCCACGTAGGAACTGTCGAAGTCGCGCGCCATCGCGGCCAGCACCCGCGCCGACGGGGCGGTGTCGGTGTTCGCGAGCGTGGCCGACGCGGCCGCGAGCGCGTCGCGATACGCCGAGCCGCCGTGCAAGCCGTCGAGCGCGACCGCGATCGGTTCGAACTCCCGCAACAACTCGCTGCCCCAATCGACCAGGCTCACCTCGCCCGCGCCGCGCTCGAGCCGCAGGCCCGGCTCGCGACCACGCGCCGCCACACGCTGCTGGTTGCGCGCCAGCGCCTTGATCTCTTCGGGCGAATCGGGCGGGCTGTCGATGAGCAGGCAGTGCAGCAGGAACAGGTCGATGAACTGCATGGTCGATGCGCCGATGCCAACCGGCTCGAACGGGTCGAGGTCCATGCAGCGCACCTCGACGTATTCGACGCCGCGCTCGCGCAGCGCGTGCAGTGGGCGCTCGCCGGGGAAGATCACGCGCTTCGGGCGGATCGTGCCGTAGAACTCGTTCTCGATCTGCAGCAGGCTGGTGGCCAGCTGGTTGTAGTCGCCGCCCGGGTTGCGGATGCCGACGGCTTCGTACGCCGGGTATGGTTTCGTCAGTGCTTCCTGCAGCGACGCGGCGTAACTCTCCAGGCTGTTGTAGCTGACCGAAAGCGACGACTGCGCGTCACTCTGGTAACCGAGCCGCCCCATGCGCAGCGAGGTGCCGTGCGGCATGTGCAGCGTGTGGCCCTTGAGCGGCTGCAACTCGTGTTCTCGGCCGGCAACGAAGGTCGAACACAAGGCCGGCGATGCGCCGAACAGTGTCAGCAGCAGGAACGAATGGCGTCGAAAATTGCGGATCAGGTCGAAATACTGTTCCGTCGACACGCCCGGCATCGACCAGTTGTAGTGAATGCCCGAGATCGTCTGCATGCGCCGCCCGTAACGGTGGCCCAGGCCCATGCGGTACACGCTCTTGGCGCGCCCCACGTTCGACGAGCCATAACGCCCGATCGGAATCGTCTCGTCGGTCGGCAGCCCGCAGGGCATGCTCGAGACCCACAGCATTTCGTCGCCCTGCTCTTTGAGCACGCGGTAGCTGAACTGGTGGATCTGGGTCAGCTCGTCCAGACACTCCTGCGCGCTGGCATGCACACCGGTCACGAACTCGAGCTGCGACTCGCTGAAGTCGGTCGTGATGTTCGGGTGGGCCAGCGCCGACCCGAGCGCCGCAGGGTGCGGCGTCAGCGCCAGGCCACCGTCGGGGCGCGCGCGCAGGCTCTCTTTTTCGACGCCGCGCAGCATGCCACGCAGTTGCGCTTCCGGCAGCGCTCGCAGGCGTTGGTGCAAAACGCTCATGCGCGTCCTCCTCAAAATCTGTCTTGGGGCGGAAGGTACCAGACCTGTGCACAACGCGCTGGCGCAAGGCCGGCGCAAAAATCGGCTAGGGTTCGCCCGGCCGCCGGAGGATCGGCGCCATCGGCCTCGAAGGCGACGCCCACAGCGCTTCGTCGCCGGCTGCGGCCATCAGCAAGGCCAGTTTCGCGACGATGGCGCGCAGATCGCGGATTTCTTCGGAGCGCCATTCGCGCAAGCGGTCGGTCTGCTCGCAGCAGACCATGCCGTAGGCTCGGCCGTTGACGGTGAAGGCCGCGTCCAGCATCGACAACACCCGGTTGGGCACAAGGTAGTTCTCGCGCATCGGCCGCAGGTGCGGGTCGTGCATCGTGTCGTGGCCCACGTACATGCCGGTACGCACCAACACGTCGAAGTAGTCGCGGTACTCGGCCTCCAGCAGGCTGCGTTCGCTGGTGAGGAGTTCGCCGCCCGTCACCTTCGACGCCAGGCACAGCAGACAGAGCGCGCCTGGCGTGCCGTCGAAGCGCCACAGGCTGACACGCGAGCACTGCAGCTGGTCGTTGATCGCATCGATCACCGCCGCGCGCGCTTCGTCGCGGCTGCGTGCCCCTGCATAGAAGGCAGCGCCGATCTCCTGCAGACGCGCCAAACCGGGCAAGCGTGTAACCATGCGCCGAGTATGGCCGCAGTTCGGCGCCGTTTCAAAGCGCCGCCGGCGGTCGCAGCGTGCCGCACTCCTCGAACACTCGGATCTGGCAGCGCGCGCACACGCTGCGGTCCAGGCGCTGGAAGATCGTGGCGATGGCGATGCGCTTGGTCGGAAAGATGTGGGCGCTGCCCAATTCCTGCGTGAAACCCACACGCTGCCAGAGTTCGAGCACCGGTGGGCGCGGCCGGTGAAAGTACAGGTCGCCACCGGCGGCGCGCCGGGTCTGCATCTCGGCACGCCACAGCTCGGCGGCATGCAGGTCGATGAAGTTCATGCTCTTGGCCATCACCAGGAGATGTTTCGCCGCGTCGGGCGCGGCACGCATGTCACGCAACTGGTCGGCCACGTGCGGCACGGCGCCGAAGTAGACCTCGCCTTCCATGCGGACCATCTTCAGCTGCGGGCACTCGGGCAAAGGCGCCGGCACATCGGCGCGCACGACGAAGGGCCGCTCCGGCCCGGTGGTGTCGAAACCCATCACCCGCATGTAGGGCCGCGAGGTGCGGTGCAGGTAGACCACCAGCGACAGGATCGTACCGAGCACGATCGCCATCTCGATCCGGATCGTCACCGTGGCCAGCGCCGTCACCGCGGCGATCACGAAGTCGTCGCGGCC
>JANYFX010000474.1 GCA_025359585.1 Rhizobacter sp.
CCACGAGTTTGGCGCCGGCCTGCACGAACAGCTCGGCCGCCGAACCGCCCACGTTGCCCATGCCCTGCACGGCGATGCGCGCACCTTCCAGCTTCAACCCGATGCGGCGCGCCGCTTCACGGCCGGTCACGAACACGCCGCGACCGGTCGCTTTCACCCGCCCCAGCGAGCCGCCCAGGTGGATCGGCTTGCCGGTGACGACGCCGGTGGCGGTGCTGCCGGTGTTCATCGAATAGGTGTCCATCATCCAGGCCATGATCTGGCCGTTGGTGCCCACGTCGGGCGCCGGGATGTCACGCTGCGGGCCGATGATCAGGCCGATCTCGCTGGTGTAGCGGCGTGTCATGCGCTCCAGCTCCTTGATCGACAGCAGTTTCGGGTCGACGCGGATGCCGCCCTTCGCGCCGCCATAGGGCAGGTTCACGGCCGCGCACTTCACGGTCATCCAGGCGCTCAGCGCCATCACTTCTTCAAGCGTCACGTCGGGGTGATAGCGCACGCCGCCCTTGCCCGGGCCACGGCTCAGGTTGTGCTGAACGCGGTAACCCTCGAAGTGGGCGACGCTGCCGTTGTCGAGCTCGATCGGCACATCGACGATCAGCGCGCGTTTCGGGCGCTTCAATGTTTCCGACCAGCGCGCGAGGTTGCCGAGGTAAGGCAGCACACGGTCGACTTGCGAGATGTAAGTGTCCCAGGCGGTGTCGCCCTTCTGGCTGACGTAGGAGAGGTAGCTCATGACGTTGTCTCTGGTTTGAGTTTCATGCTGAGGCGCGGCGCGCTCGTGGCGCGCGGCCTGCATGGGGCAGAACTGTAGGCGCGCGGCGCCGCAAAATCTGCGGCGCCGCCATGCCGGGTTTGCATGACATGAAGCGCATGCGGCATCGGCATGACGCCGACGCACTGCTTCTACGAACCGAACTCGTCACCCAGTTCGCGCGCGCGTTGCTGCGCGGCGCGCAGCGCTTGCACGATGGCGGGTTTGACGCCGCTGGCTTCGAGCGACATCAGCGCAGCGTAGGTCGTGCCACCTTTGGACGTGACCCGTTCGCGCAGCACTTCGGGCGATTCACTGGAAGCTTGTGCGAGCGAGGTGGCGCCGGCAAAGGTGGCGAGGGCGAGTTGTTTGCCTTGCTCGGTGGTGAGGCCCATGTCGCGCGCGGCCTGCATCATGGCTTCGACGAAATAGAACACGTAGGCCGGGCCGGAACCCGAGAGCGCGGTCACGGCATCGAGGTCTTCTTCGCGCGCGACCCAGAGCGTTTGCCCGGTCGGCGAGAGCACGGCTTCGACCTGCGCGCGGTCGGCGGTGGTGACCGCGCTGCGCGCGAACAGCCCGGCGATGCCTTTGCCGATCAAGGCCGGCGTGTTCGGCATCGAGCGCACGATGCGTTCGCCGCCTGTGGCGCGCGCGATCGCATCGCTGCGAATGCCGGCCATCACGCTCAGGTGCAGCGCCTGGCCCACGAACGGCGCGCAGGGCGCGGCGGCGGGCTGGAACAACTGCGGCTTGACGGCCCAGACCACGAGCGCCGCGCCGGCGAGCGTCGCGTCGGCGGCGGCCAGTGTGCGAACGCCGAAGTCGGCACGCAGCTTGTCGCGCTGCGCTTCACCGGGATCGACGACGACGATCGACGCCGCCGTGCGCCCGCTCTTGACCAGGCCGCCGACGATGGCGCTGGCCATGTTGCCGCCGCCGATGAAAACGATGTTGTCCATGTCGCGAGTGTACGAAGCGCGCACTGGGCTCAATGCAGGCCGGCCAGCAGCGCCGCGTTGCCGCCCGCTGCCGCCGTGTTGATCGTCACCGTCTGCTCCGCGCAGAAGCGGTACAGGTAATGCGGGCCGCCGGCTTTCGGGCCGGTGCCGCTCAGGCCTTCGCCGCCGAAAGGTTGCACGCCGACCACGGCGCCGATCATGTTGCGGTTGACGTAGACGTTGCCGATGCGCGCCGCCGCCGCGAGGCGCAAGGCGCGCGAATCGATGCGGGTCTGGATGCCGAGCGTCAGGCCGTAGCCGAGCGCATTGATCTGCGCGATGACCGAGTCGACGTCGCCGCCCCAGCGCACCACGTGCAGGACGGGGCCGAAGATTTCCTGCTTCACGTCGGCAATGCTTTTCAGCTCGAACGCGATCGGGGCGATCAGTCGCGGGAAGGTCGACGTGACCGGTGTTTCGCCGATCAGCGTGGCCTGCGAACGCAGCCGCGTGATGTGGGCGCCGATGCCATCGAAGGCTTCAGCGTCGATGACCGGACCGACATCGGTGGCCAGCAGCGCCGGGTCACCGACGTTCAGCTCGTTCAGCGCGCCGCGGATCATCTCGATCACGCCGTCGGCCACGCCTTCATGCACGCACAGCAGGCGCAATGCCGAGCAGCGCTGTCCGGCGGAACGGAACGCACTTTGCACGACCGCGTCAACCACCTGCTCGGGCAGCGCGGTGCTGTCGACGATCATCGCGTTGATGCCGCCGGTCTCGGCGATGAGCGGCACCATCTCGCCGTCCTTGGCTGCCAATGTGCGGTTGATGATCTTCGCGACGACCGTCGAGCCTGTGAAGCACACACCTGCCGTGCGCGGGTCGGCGACGAGTGCGGCGCCGACGGTTTCGCCGGAGCCGTGCAACAGCGCGAGCGCGTCGTTCGGCACGCCGGCGGCGAACAGCAGCTCGACAAACCGTTGCGCGACGGCTGGCGTTTGCTCTGCAGGTTTCGCGGCGACTGCATTGCCCGCGACGAGTGCCGCGACGACCTGCCCTGCGAAGATCGCGAGCGGAAAGTTCCACGGGCTGATGCAGACGAACACACCGCGGCCGTGCAGGTGCAGTTCGTTGCTCTCGCCCGTCGGGCCGGGCAGCACCTGCGTGGCCAGGCGCGCTTCGGCCTGGTCGGCGTAGTAGCGGCAGAAGTCGACCGCTTCGCGCACTTCGGCCACGCAGTCACCGAGCGTCTTGTGCGCTTCTTTCACGAGCAGGCCGCAGAACTCGGGCAGGCGCGCGTCGAGTGCGTCGGCGGCGCGGCGCAACACGGCGGCGCGTTGGGCGAGCGGTGTCTTGTTCCACGTGGTGAAGCCGGTGCGCAGGCGGGCCATCGCGGCGGCCACGTCGGCGGGTGTCGCTTCACGGACGGGCACGACCGTGGTGGCGGCCAGTGCGCGGTCGAGCGGCGCACGTTCTGCGAGGCAGGCGAGGTCCACGCCGGTCGAATTGGCGCGGCCTTGTTGGGTGCCGACCTGCCAGCCGTAGAGCGCCACCGGCGACGCGATGCCCACGGCCGCAGCCGGCACGAGCGGTGACGCGAGCAGCGCTTCCACGTCGACCGCTTCATCCGACAACTGGTGCACGAAGGACGAGTTCGCGCCGTTTTCGAGCAGACGGCGCACGAGGTAGGCGAGCAGGTCGCGGTGCTCGCCGACCGGCGCGTACACGCGCACCGGGATCGCGCTGTCGCGCATCACTTCGCGGTACACGCCTTCGCCCATGCCGTGCAGGCGCTGCATCTCGTAGCGTGCGCCCTTCGCTTTCGCCATGCCGATGATCGCGGCGACCGTGCCGGCGTTGTGGGTGGCGAACTGCGGGTAGATCACGTCCTGGTTGTCGATCAGCGCGCGGGCGCAGGCCAGGTACGAGATGTCGGTGTGGTGCTTGTGCGTGAACACCGGGTAGCCGCTCAAGCCCTGCTCTTGCG
>JANYFX010000528.1 GCA_025359585.1 Rhizobacter sp.
CGGGCAAGTCGATCGACGAGCTGCGTTCCGGCGAGCGGGTGGCCGTGCTCGACGGCAAGGAAGACCCGCTCGACTTCGTGCTCTGGAAGGCCGCCAAGCCCGAAGAACCGGAAGACGCGAAGTACGCGTCGGGCTATGGCGTGGGCCGGCCGGGCTGGCACATCGAGTGCTCGGCGATGGCCTGCGCATTGCTCGGCGAGCAGTTCGACCTGCATGGTGGCGGCATGGACCTGCAGTTCCCGCACCACGAGAACGAGATCGCGCAGAGCGAAGGCGCGAACGGCAAACCGCCGGCCATGGTGTGGGCGCACAACGGGCTGCTGAACGTCGACCACGTGAAGATGTCGAAGTCGCTCGGCAACTTCTTCACCATCCGCGAAGTGCTGGAAAAGTTCGACGGCGAGACGATCCGCTTTTTCATGCTGCGCACGCATTACCGCAGCCCGTTCAATTTCAGCGACGTGACGCTGGACGACGCGCGCAACTCTCTGCGCCGCCTGTACACGGCGCTCGACGGGCTCGATGTGGCGGCCACACCGGTCGACTGGGCCGAGCGGCGCGCCGCCGCTTTCCGCGAAGCGATGAACGACGACTTCAACACGCCGGTGGCGGTCGCCGTGTTGTTCGAGCTGGCGGGTGAAGTCAACCGCACGCGCTCGCTGGAAACCGCGGCCTTGTTGAAGAGTCTGGCCGCCACGCTCAACTTCTTGCAACAGTCGCCGCGTGACTACCTGCAGTCGGGCAACACGCTGGCCGAGGCCGACATCGACGAACGCATCGCGGCCCGCGCCGCTGCGAAGGCGGCCCGCGACTTCGCGCTCGCCGATCAGATCCGCAAAGACCTGCTGGCACAAGGCATCGTGCTGCAAGACTCGCCGCAAGGCACCACCTGGACGAAGGCCTGACCGTGGCGAAGGCTGGAAAGACAGAGGGTTCGGGCACCGAGCCGGAGATCACGCCCGACTACTGGGACGAAGCCTGCAAGCACCTCGGCAAGCGTGACCGCGTGATGCGCAAGCTGATCCCGCAGTTCGGTGAAGGCCGCCTGCAAAGCCGCGGCGATGCGTTCACGACGCTCGCGCGTTCGATCGTCGGTCAGCAGATTTCGGTGAAGGCGGCGCAGTCGGTGTGGGACCGATTCGTGGCGCTGGTGAAAGAGCAGTCGACACGGCTCGCGCCGGCTTCAGTGCTGGCGCTCGACACCCCGACGATGCGCTCGGCCGGCCTGTCGGCGCGAAAGGTCGAATACCTCAGCGACCTGGCGCAGCACTTCGAATCGGGCACTGTGCACGTGGGCCAGTGGCAGCAGATGGACGATGAGGCCATCATCGACGAGCTGGTGGCGATCCGCGGCATCGGCCGCTGGACAGCCGAGATGTTCCTGATCTTCCATCTGATGCGCCCGAACGTGCTGCCGCTCGACGACCTTGGGCTGCTCAAGGGCATCAGTCTGAACTACTTCAGCGGCGAGCCTGTTTCACGCGCCGAAGCACGCGAAGTGGGCGACGCCTGGGCCCCGTTTCGCTCGGTGGCCACATGGTACATTTGGCGCAGCCTGGACCCCTTGCCGGTCGACTATTGAACCTCTCAAGCGGCTGCGCGAGACCTCTCGGCAGCGAGTCCCTTCAACCCCGCTGTTGATGCACCCGGACCCCACTCCATGAGCAAAAGACATTTCCTCGATTTCGAGCACCCTGTATCGGAGCTGGAGTCGAAGATCGAAGAGTTGCGTTATGTGCAGAGCGAATCGGCCGTCGACATCTCGGAAGAGATCGATCGGCTCGGCAAGAAGAGCCTGCAACTCACGAAAGACATCTATTCCAGCCTGTCGCCCTGGCAGGTGACGCAGATCGCGCGCCACCCGCAGCGGCCCTACACGCTCGACTATGTCAACGAGATCTTCACCGACTACCAGGAACTGCACGGCGACCGGCACTTCGCCGACGACCAGTCGATCGTCGGCGGCCTCGCGCGCTTCAACGGCCAGGCCTGCATGGTGCTCGGCCACCAGAAAGGGCGCGACACCAAAGAGCGTGGCCTGCGCAACTTCGGCATGTCGCGGCCCGAGGGTTACCGCAAGGCCTTGCGCCTGATGAAGCTGGCCGAGAAGTTCGGTCTGCCGGTCTTCACCTTCGTCGATACGCCGGGCGCTTACCCGGGCATCGGCGCCGAAGAGCGTGGGCAGTCGGAAGCGATCGGCCGCAACATCTTCGAGATGGCGCAGCTCGAAGTGCCGATCATCGTGACCATCATCGGGGAAGGCGGCTCGGGCGGCGCGCTCGCGATCAGTGTCGGCGATCAGCTGTTGATGCTGCAGTACTCGATCTACTCTGTGATCTCGCCCGAAGGTTGCGCGTCGATTCTCTGGAAGACCTCCGAGCGTGCGTCCGATGCAGCCGACGCGCTCGGCATCACGGCACACCGGTTGAAGGCGCTCGGCCTCGTCGACAAGATCGTCAGCGAGCCGGTCGGTGGCGCGCACCGCGACACCAAGCAGATGGCCGCCTTCCTGAAGCGCGCGTTGAACGACGCGCTGCGCCAGGTCAGCGACCTGAGCACCAAGGACCTGCTCAAGCGCCGCTACGACCGACTGCAGACCTACGGCCGCTTCAGCGACACCAAGGAATCCTGAGCGATTCGAACGTGGCCGAGCGCTGCATTGCGGTCGCCTGGAGCGGTGGCCGCGACTCGACGGCGCTGTTGCATGCCACGCTGATCGAAGCGGCCCCACTGGGTGCGAAGGTCTTCGCCTTGCACGTGCACCATGGGCTGAGCCCGAACGCCGACGCGTGGCTCGCGGCCTGTGAAGTCCAGTGCGTACGCTGGGTGAAACGCGGCTTGCCGGTGACCCTCGTTTCGATGCGACTGTCCACGTCGCCCGCACAAGGAGAAAGTGTCGAGGCCTGGGCACGGCAGGCGCGCTACCGCGCGTTGCGCACGATGGCGGTGGCGAACGGCGTGTCGGTCGTGTTGCTCGCGCACCATCGACGCGATCAGGCCGAAACCTTCCTGTTGCAGGCGCTGCGCGGAGCGGGCATGGCGGGGCTCGCGGGCATGCCCGCAAGCGTGAAGCGCGACGGCATCACCTGGCAACGGCCCTGGCTCACGAAGCCGCGCAAAGACATCGAGGCCTACGTGCGGCGCCACCGCCTCAGGCCCATCGAAGACGAGAGCAATGGCGAGCGGCGCTTCGCGCGCAACCGCTTGCGGCTGGACGTGTGGCCGGCGCTGGCGAGCGCGTTCGATCGGGCCGAG
>JANYFX010000532.1 GCA_025359585.1 Rhizobacter sp.
TTACCATAACGCTGCCACTGTTTACCATACATTTCAGCAAACAGCCGCTCAAACACATTGCGCAACCAGTAGTTCTTCTCTTCTTTTGGGTCGACACCCATGCTAGAACAAACGTATTCTGACATGTCAGAAGTTTCTTGAATTAGGCGACGAAAACCTATTGTTAGCTCACCACCTTCCGCATCCACTCCTGGCCGGCACATCAGGGCAGAAATAATAGGTGCTACAATCTTTACTGCGTTTAATGTGCGCAAGGTTTTACGGCGGGCATCCTGACGGGCCAAATCAGCCTTAAAGGGGTCTCCGCCAGCAGCTTTTAATGGGTCAGTCTTTTGATTCAGGGATTCGGCCCCTTCACCGTGCGCGACAGGAGTTTGGGTGGCTGTAGTTTGGCGAAATGCTGTCATTGGATGTCCTATCAGGTATTTGGTTTAATTATATTATTATACATCAAAAATACACCACGATGAAAGCCCTGCCGTTAAATTTATATTTTCAGGCAGCCTTTCGTTAAAGCCAAAGAAACAAAGGGAATTTTTTAGTTTCTTTGCCCAGGAAGTGGCTGTTGAGCAGGAGATAAAATACGCAGAAAGCCTTTCTTTTGCAGTGCGGTATTCCATTCGCTATACAGTGGCTCCAGTGGAATCATATCGTTAATACGAAGCATGCGATTTTTCTTATACTGACGCATGTATTCTTCTACCGAGTATTGCGTAAAATGTGCCAACACGGTAAATGGCACAGATTCTGTTGAAGATAGTTTAGCGACAACACCAATAATAGAGCCTGTTTCTTCTTCTATGAACTCTAGTCCCATTCCGTGGCCAAAAATAGATTGGTAGTTTTCTTCCGCTTTCATCAGAAAAAGGGGCAAACAACCCAAGTAACTGACCACCTCTTCAGAGCTCAGTTTTTGGTCGCAAAAGGTGAAGCTTTCGTTTTCGCGAGCAATATAAGCCTGCAACATAGTTGTCAGTTTGGCTATTTTAGGATCATCAGAAATCGGAAATATGCATGCGCTCATTTAATTAGACCGTACCTTTACAAAGATTGCGAAAAGCTTTATCAATGAAGACTAATAGAATTAAGGCACAAGGCAAGTATGGACAACGAAAAATACTTAAAGCACAGCACAGGCATCGCTTATCTTTACCGCTGGATGGAAGAACAGAGAGAGCAAGGCATGCCCTGTGAAATTGAAAAAGGCATTCTCAAGTTTAGCCACCTTGCAAGCCAGTATTTTGCTATTGGTGTTTCCAAAAAACCAACGAAAGAGACGAAGAACCCTTTTTTAACATTGCAGGCCAGTGAAGCCGATTGGATAAAGATGGTTAGTTGGGAAAGAGCGATTATCCGCGCTAATGATTTGCATCTTTATCTGGTGTCTGCCGTGGTTTCCGGCGACGGAACAGAGTTTCCCGACTTCCCCGCTATGGCTATCGCCCTACGTTTTGATCATCCAGACAAACTTGTTTCACTAAAAAGACACCATCAGCTAGATGGAAGAGAAATATCACAAAACAGTGAGGGTAAAGTAACCATTAATATGCACAAACCCGTGTTTAGGCTTGATTTAAAATTTATCGCAGAGAAAGAAGATATTTTGTCTCTTGATGCCAAACAGGTTAGCATTTCGCCAGAAGAATTGCTGAGGAGAAAAATTCAACGCACAAATACCCTCAGCGCGCCCGTATTTCAGGGGGATCAGGTTAAAAGTGCTATACATGAAGAACTTAAAGAGCTTTTAAAATAACCTAACCAATCAACTGTAAGGAATTAAAAATGGGAAACGGGCTTCGCAAGAAGCCCGTTTCTTTGTTGTTCATGTTAGAATTTATTTGCGCTAAACGTTCACAAGGACAACGACATGACTATAACATACAATTTGATTCTGCGGGAAATAAATACGATTTCTTTTACAAAAATAAAGTCTTTGCTGGGACGGCAACGACTCCGATTCTCCCGAAAAGACATTGCTAAATACCTATTGGCAATCATTACGCACCAAAAAAGTCTGATAAATTATAAGACACTGTACCAACAAGACAAGCGTCAGATTAGTGAGAAAACGGTTTAATGATTGTAATAATGACCAGAATCAGCCTCTACATTATCTCTACAATTTAATAAGACATTACCCAACGTCGTCTCATGAGCAATTATCTCCAGAAGAGCGTTTGCTATACAAAAAACGATAGGAACGGATACCCTATTTCAAAAAATGAAAGATATTTATGGCGTTTAACGGTTACTTTTAAGAGGAAAATATATCGAACAACACAAAACAGCAAAATTTTACGCATCACGCTTAGTTCATAACTTGTCTGTTGCGAGATAAGTGAGGTTTTCTGAAAAACACCAACCTAAAACAAATGAGCTAATTCCTTACAGTTGATTGGTTATTACGGCTAGTGGGCTTGACTTTAAATTGTTTTTACATATAATGAAAAATTAATCTTAGTGTCTTTGTTGCCTCATCCAAACAATTAAAAACACTAGCAAACTTTCATTTTAAGGAACTCCATGACTCTACGCGCGTCGCATCGCCTTCTTTCCGCTGTCCTC